>JANOJJ010000710.1:0-6022 GCA_031408155.1 Rubrivivax sp. | reverse complement strand
CGCGCGGGGTCACCGGTTTCCAGCACATGGGTCGACACCCGGTCGGCCGACAGCGACAGCGGCTGCACCCATTGGCGCAAGGCCACCAGGTGTCGACGGTGGATGCTGGTTTCGCTGAGTTCGTCGTTGCCACCGGTCTGCAGCGGCGTGGCCGGGATCACGCAGGCACAGGTCAGGCGCGAGCGCGCGTCGCTCGACAGGTGCCGGGCTACCGCCTCGCGCAGGCGAGCCGCTTCGACCGCATCCTGTTCGCCCAGCCAGGCTGCGAGCACGATCGGGGCGGCAGCATGCTGCGCCGTCATGCCCGGCGCCGGCCGGTACTCCCAGCCACTGGCACGCAGCCAGGCCTTGATGCGCACTGGCCACGGCAGGCGCTTCTTGCGTCGGCTGCGCTCGGTCAGCCCGATCTGGTCCGGGTTCGCCAGTTCGAAGGCCAGTTGCGCCGCCGACGCATGTCGACGTCGCGGATCGACTTCCAGGCAGCGCAGGATGACCTCCTGCAGCCAGGGCGGTACCGACGGCTCACGTGCCCGCGGTGGCACCGGGTCGGACCACAGCCGGTCGCGCAGACCGGCGCGCGTGGCTGGCGCGCCGAACGGGAGCTCGCCGGTGCACAACTCATACAGCGTGACGCCGATGGCGAAGATGTCGCTGCGGGGCTCGTTGCGCACGCCGATCACCTGTTCGGGTGCGATGTACGACGGTGAGCCCACCGCCGGCCGGAACTGCTCGGCCAGCAGGTCGGGGCGCTGGTCATGGTGGGCGAGGCCGAAGTCGATCAGGACCGCGCTGCCGTCGGGCCGGATCATCACGTTGCCGGGCTTGATGTCGAGGTGGATCACATGCTGAGTGTGCAGCGACTGCACCGCGGTGGCCAGCGCGGTGCCCAAGCGCGCCACCTCGTCGGGCGGCAGCCGTCCTGACTGCAGATGCGCCTCCAGGCTCTGACCGGCGATCCACTCCATTACCAGGTAGGGACGTTGTTCGAGATCGCCGCTGGCGACCAGGCGCGGCACATGCGGCCCGCCGAGCGATGCGTGCACCATGGCTTCGAGTTCATGGCTGACCAGGGTCTCGGCGCCGTCGTCCTGCGCCATGCGCGGCACCTTCATCGCCAGCTCGAACCCCGGGTCGGGGCGGCCGGCCAGTGGTGTCACGCGATAGATGTGCGCCATACCGCCGGAGGAGACCGCCTCGCCGATCAGGAAGCCGTCCAGTTGATTGCCGGTCTTGAGGCGCTTCATCGTGCCCTGGTGGAGATCCGAGCCTGCACTCTACTGCCAGCCGGTGCCGCGAGGGAGCCGCTGGCCGGAGCGGCACGGAGAACGGCGCTGACGGGCAAACAATGCGGTCCTGTCACGGCTTCGACCGGCCGTGCCGCTGGCGCCGGGTTTGCCTTTCATCCGCAGTGCGCGCTCGAAGATCGACCTGCTTGACCGCGGTGGCGCGAAGTCCTGCCTCTGGGCCTCTCAGTCTGCTGCCTTCTCCTGCTCTTGCAGCGCCCGCCACATCACCTTGCCGGTGCCCGACTTGGGCAGCGAGTCGGCGAACTGCACGATGCGCGGGGCCTTGTAGGCAGCCATGTTGTCGTGCGCCCAGTCGGCGATCTGCTGCTCGGTCACCTGGCCGACGAAGGCCGGCTTGAGCACGACGACGGCCTTGACGGTCTCGCCGCGACGCGCATCCGGCGCCGCGATCACGCAGGCTTCCTGGATCGCCGGGTGCTGGTACAGCAGGGCCTCGACCTCGGCCGGCCAGACCTTGAAGCCGGCGGCGTTGATCATGCGCTTGAGCCGGTCGACGAAGAAGAAGTAGCCCTCCGCGTCGACATAGGCCAGGTCACCGGTGCGCAGGAAGCGCTTGCCGTCGATCGGCACGAAGGCCTCGGCGGTGGCCTCGGGCTGGTTCCAGTAGCCCTGCATGATCTGCGGACCGTGGACCAGGATCTCGCCGGTCTGGCCCTGCGCCAGCTCTTGTAGCGTGACCGGGTCGATCACGCGCGCGTCGACGTCGAAGATCGGCATACCCAGGCATTGTTCCTTCGGCCGGTCGGGCGGGTTGGAGTGCGTGGCGGCCATGGTCTCGGTCATGCCGTAACCCTCGCCGTACTTCATGCCGAGCAGCTTTTCCAGCGCCAGCGCCACCGCCTTGGGCATGGCCGCACCGCCGCCGGCAATGCGCCGCAGGCTGCTCAGGTCGTAGTCGCCCAGGCGAGGGTTGGCCATGAAGTCGATCACCATCGCGGTGATCAGCGCCATGCCGGTGATGCGGTGCTTCTGCACGCACGCCGCTGCGGCGTCACGGTCCCAGCGCGGCAGCAGCACGACCGTGCTGCCGTTGAAGATCGTGCCGTTCAGGTTGGCCTGCATGCCGGTGACGTGGAACATCGGCAGCACCGCCAGCCCCACGCTGCCCTGGTTGACCTGGCCCCAGACGCCCATGCTCACCGCGTTGACCATCGTGCTGCGGTGCGTGTGCATGCAGCCCTTGGGCTGGCCGGTGGTGCCCGAGGTGTAGGGCATCACCGCCAGCTCGTCGGGCCCGGCTTCGATCGGCCCCGGTGCCAGGCCGGACGCCAGCACATCGGCCCAGGCCGCGCTGCGCGGGTCGGTCAAGAGCACGCGCGGCGCGGCCACGAAGTCGGGCAGCTTGAGCTCGGTCGGCGACTCGAGGTAGTCGCTGTAGGTGGCCACGATCAGGTGGTCCAGACCCTCGTCGAGCAGCGGCTGCAGGCGCGGCAGCAGGTCCTGCGCCACGAAGGCCACCCGGGCGCCGCTGTCGACCACGACGTGGCGCAGCTCGTGCGTCAGGTTCATCGGGTTGACCGGCACCACCACCGCGTCGGCGCGCAGGACGGCGTAGTACGCGGCCATGAACTGCGGGCTGTTCTGCAGGACCAGCAGCACGCGGTCGCCGCGCTTGACGCCGCAGCGCTGCTGCAGCCAGCCGGCGATCGCCTCGGTCTCGCGCTGGAAGCGGCGATACGTGATCGCCGTGTCGTAGAAGATGACGAAGGGCTTGGCCGGAAACCGCAGCGCCGAGACCTCGACGTTGCGGTACAGGTGCGTCTCGGGCACCCACAGGTGGCGCGGCGCGTGCGCAGGCCAGTACGGCAGGTGCAGGTCGGACATGACCGCGGCGTCAGGCCTTGGTGAGGTACTGCTCGAGCTCGAGCTTGCCAATCTGGTTGCGGTGCACTTCGTCAGGGCCGTCGGCAAAGCGGATGGTGCGCGCGCTGGCGTACATGTGGGCCAGGGGGGTGTCTTCGCTGACCCCGGCGCCGCCGTGCACCTGCATCGCCCAGTCGATCACCTGGCAGGCCATGTTGGGGGCCGCGACCTTGATCATCGCGATCTCTTTCTTGGCTTGCTTGTTGCCGACCTTGTCCATGCGGTCGGCTGCGTTGAAGACCAAGAAGCGCGCCTGGTCGATCAGGATGCGCGAGTTGGCGATGCGCTCTCGCGTCACGCCCTGGTCCGACAGCGGCCGGCCGAACGGCTTGCGCTCCAGTGCGCGGCGGCACATCAGCTCGAGCGCGCGTTCGGCGCCGCCGATCAGCCGCATGCAGTGGTGGATGCGGCCCGGGCCCAGCCGGGCCTGCGCGATCTCGAAGCCGCGGCCTTCGCCGAGCAGGATGTTGCTGGCCGGCACGCGCACGTTGGTGAAGCTGACCTCGGCGTGGCCATGCGGCGCGTGGTCGTAGCCGAACACCGACAGCGAGCGCTCGATCTTCACGCCCGGCGTGTCCTTGGGCACCAGGATCATCGACTGCTGGCGGTAGGTCGCGGCCGTGGGGTCGGTCTTGCCCATCAGGATCAGGATCGTGCAGCGCGGGTCGGGCGCGCCGCTGGTCCACCACTTGCGGCCGTTGATCACGTAGTCGTCGCCGTCACGCTCGATGCGGCACTGGATCTGCGTCGCGTCGGACGAGGCCGAGCCCGGTTCGGTCATCGCGAAGCCCGAGCGGATGCGCCCATCCAGCAGTGGCTTGAGCCAGCGCTCCTTGTGCTCGGGCGTGCCGAAGCGCTCGAGCACTTCCATGTTGCCGGTGTCGGGGGCCGAGCAGTTCATCGCCTCGGCCGTCATCGGCCAGCGGCCCATGATCTCGCAGATCGGCGCGTATTCGAGGTTGGACAGGCCGGCGCCCGAATGGCTTTCGGGCAGGAACATGTTCCACAGGCCAGCCGCCTTGGCCTTGTCCTTCAGCCGCTCCATCGCCTGCGTGTTCTGCCACGGGTTGCCGGCGGCGCGGAAGGCCTCCATCTCGGCCTTGAAGTCCTGCTCGGCCGGCTGCACGTGTTCGCGCACGAAGGCCATCACGCGCTCCTGCAGTGCCAGCACCTTGGGGGAATGCGAAAAGTCCATGCTCGTCTCCTGTGTGTGTGTGTATCCGGCTGGGCCCGCGCTGCGCAGGGCTCGTGTTCGGTGCAGCGCAATCTAACGACCGGGCTGCCGATGAGCAATCACGTCGGCGACAGAACCGGGCTCGGCGTGCAACTCGGGGTACAGTTCTGCGCACTCGAACGCAAGGCTGCGGCTGCGCAACCGGCTGCGCAACCTGCTGCGCGTGCGGCAGCCTTTTCGACACCGGGACCCGCCATGCTGCTCAATCGTCGTGACTTCCTCCAGACCGCCGGTGCCGGTGCCGGTGCCGTCGCCTTGCCGTCGGGCTTGCAGGCGGCGGCCAAGGGTCGACGAGAGCTGACGATGGGCGTCTTCAAGCAACAGGTGCGCGCAGCGGGGCCGCAAACCGAGGTCTGGGGCTTCAATCGGTCGGTGCCCGGCCCGGTGCTGCGCTACGCCCGGGGTGACCAGGTCGACTTGCGGGTGGTCAATCGCCTGCCGCAGATCTCCACCGTGCACTGGCACGGCGTGCGCGTGCCCAACCCGATGGACGGGGTGCCGCAGGTGACGCAGGTTCCGATCGACATCGGCGGCAGCTTCGACTACCGCTTCACCGCCGACGACTCGGGCACCTACTGGTACCACCCGCACCAGTCGAGCTTCGAGCAGGTGCCGCGCGGCCTGTACGGCGCCTTCATCGTCGACGAACGGCGAGCGCTGCCGGTCGACCGCGAGCTGATCTGGCTGCTGGCCGACTACAAGCTCGACGAGCGCAACGCACAGGTCGAGGACTACGGACAGGTGCGCGACTTCGGGGCCAAGGGCCGCCACGGCAATGTGTTCACGATCAACGGTCGCGCCGCCGGGCTCGGCAACAAGCTCGAGTTGCGCCCGCGCGAACGGCTGCGGCTGCGCCTCATCAATGGCGCGTCGGCGCGCATCTTCAGGCTCGATTTCGACGGCCATGCGCCGTGGATCATCAGCCACGACGGCCAGGGCCTGCCTCCCCATCCGATCCCCGACGGCCTGCTGTTCCTGGCCCCCGGCCAACGCACCGACCTGATCATCGACGGCAGCGCGTCGCCCAAGGGCAGCTACGCGATCACCGACCGCCGCGGCGTCAACACCGAACTCGCGCGCATCGTCTACGCCGGCGCGCCGGTGCGGGCCAAGGTCCTGGGCCGGCCGCAGGCGATTGAATCCAACCGGCACACCGAGCCCAAGCTCGACGGCGCGACGCAGCACTTTCTGCTTTTCGAGGGCGGCGAGGGCGGTGCGCCCGCCATCGGCCAGGTCGACGGCAAGGCGCTCAAAGTGGAGGACATTCGCAACGAGCATGGCCTGACCTGGACCATGAACTACGGCGCGCAGCACGAGCACGCGATGATGCACGAGCCGCTGTTCTACATGCGCAAGGGCGAACACGTGCTGCTGCGCATGATCAACAACACGCTGTACGAACACCCGATGCACCTGCACGGGCACTTCTTTCGCGTGCTGGCGCATAACGACAAGCCCAATCCACTGCGCGAGTGGCGCGACACCGTGATGATGGGGCCCAACGGCTCGTGCGACGTCGCCTTCGTGGCCGAGAACCCCGGCGAGTGGATGCTGCACTGCCACGTGCTCGACCATGCCGCCGGCGGCATGATGGGCACGGTGGTGGTGTTCGACTGAA
>JANOJJ010000701.1:0-7622 GCA_031408155.1 Rubrivivax sp. | reverse complement strand
GCCAGCGCCGCATGTTGCGTTGCATCTGCTCATTGAAGCCGCTTTCGAGCAGGAAGTCGGATAGCGAATTCATTAATTCTTCGAGACTAAGCTCGTCCCAGTTTTCTGCCAGGCCGTCCAGCCCGTCGGTGAAATTGACCGCGTTGCTGGCGCCGACGATCACGAACCAGGTCAGCGCGATGAAACCGAACACCCCCAGCGGATAGCTCACGGTCTTGAAGAACGGCACCATCAGGTCGGCGCGCGGCGGCAGCTGATTGGAGAATCCGCTGCTGATCCAGCGCAGGAAGAGCTCGAGCACGCGCAGGTTGGAGGTCTCGGCCACGCTGAAGGCCAGGTACAGCGCGGCGACCAGGCCGATCAGGCTCTGCCAGAAGAACTTCTCGCGCGAGCGCATGCCCTCCGGGTCCTTGTTGACGACCTTGCGGTAGTCGTCGGCCCAGCCGATGGCGCCGAAGCCGAAGGTCACCAGCATCACCACCCAGACGAAGCGGTTGCTCCAGTCGAACCAGAGCACGGTCGACACGCCGATGCCGATTAGCACCAGCACGCCGCCCATGGTCGGCGTGTCGCGCTTGCCCAGGTGGGCCTGCATGCCGTAGTGGCGGATCGGCTGGCCGATCTTCAGCGCGCTCAGGCGGCGAATCACCCAGGGCCCGAAGGCCAGGCCGATCAGCAGCGCCGTCAGCGCCGCCAGCACCGAGCGGAAGGTCAGGTACTGCAGCACGCGCAGAAAGCCCAATTGCTCGGGGTAGAGCGACATCAGGTACTGCGACAGGCTAAGCAGCATGGGTATCCCCTTGCAAGGCCCGCACGACGCGTTCCATCTTCATCGAGCGCGAGCCCTTGACCAGCAGCGACTGCGCCACCGGGCCGCCGGCCAGCGCGGCGAGCAGATCGCTCATCAGCGCGAAGTGGCGCGCGCCGCATTCGCGTGCCGCCGCCTGGCTCTGCAGGCCCAAGGTCCAGACCACCTCGATGCCGCGCAGCACCGCATGGCGGCCGACCTCGGCGTGGAACTGCGGGCCCTGCTCACCCACCTCGGCCATGTCGCCGAGCAGCAACCAGCGCGGGCCGGGCAGGTCGGCCAGCACGTCGATCGCGGCCAGCACCGAATCGGGGTTGGCGTTGTAGCTGTCGTCGACCAGCGTGGCGCTGCGGCCGTGCCAGCTGATGGCAAGCGAACGGCCGCGCCCGCTGACCGGGGTGAAGGCCGCCACGCCGCGCGCCACCGCGTCGGGCGGCGCACCGGCGGCCAGCGCACAGGCTGCGGCAGCGACCGCATTCTTCGCGTTATGGCGGCCGGCAATCGACGCCGTCGTGTCGATCCGGCCTTGCGGCGTGTCGATCGCCAGCGCCCAGAGCGTGCCTTGCCAGGTCGCCTGGCCGCGCACGTCGGCGGCGCTGTCGGTGTCGGCGTCACCGTCGAGCGCGAACGTGAGCACGCGCCGCGCGCCGGCCAGCGCACGCCAGAGCGGCGCGCCGGCGTCGTCAGCTGGAAAGACGGCGATGCCGTCGGCGCCCAGCGCGTCGATCACGCTGCCGTTCTCGCGCGCCACCGCGTCCAGGCCGTGCAGGAACTCCTGGTGCTCGCGCTGCGCGTTGTTGACCAGCGCGACGTTGGCGCCCGTCAGGCCAGCCAGCAGCGCGATCTCGCCTTGGTGGTTGGTGCCGAGTTCGACCACGCCGACGCGGTGCGCCAGCGCGGGCTCGGCGCGCAGGCGCAGCAGCGTGAGCGGCACGCCGATAGCGTTGTTCAGGTTGCCCTGGGTGGCAAAGGCTGCGTCACCCAGCCAGGCGCGCAGGATGGCCGCGATCATCTGCGTGACCGTGGTCTTGCCGTTGCTGCCGGTGACCGCGATCAAGCGCGCCGGTATCGACTGCCGCCACAGCGCGGCCAGCCGCTGCAGCGCGGCCAGGGCATCGGGCACCAGCAGCCCGGGCAGGCCGGCTTCGGCCAGGCCGTGCTCGGCCAGTGCTGCGGCAGCACCGGCGGCGCGCGCCTCGAGCAAGAAGTCGTGCCCGTCGAAGTGCTCGCCGCGCAGGGCCACGAACAGGTCACCGGGCTGCAGCGTGCGCGTGTCGCTGTGCACACGCTGCACGCGCGTGGCCGGGTCGCCGACCAGCGTGGCCGCCATCCCGTGCGCTTGCGCGAGCAGGTCCAGCGCCTGTTGCAGCGTCATCATGCGCGGCCTCCTGCAGCGCGCGAACGCAGCGCCCGCGCAGCCACGTCGGCGTCGAGAAACGGACGCTTGACGCCCGCTGCCTCCTGGTAGTCCTCGTGGCCCTTGCCGGCCAGCAGCACCACGTCGGCCGCGGCGGCCTGCGTGATGGCGTGGGCGATCGCCTGGCCGCGGTCCTCGATCACCGCCACCTCGTCGTGGCCGCCGATGCCGGCTGTGCCGGCCAGGATCTGCGCCAGGATGAGGGCCGGCGCTTCGTCGCGCGGGTTGTCGCTGGTCAGCACCACCCGGTCGGCCAGCCGGGTGGCGATGGCGCCCATCAACGGGCGCTTGCTGGCGTCACGGTTGCCACCGCAGCCGAACACGCACCACAGCCGGCCCGCGCGCGCGCTGGCCATCGGGCGCAGCGCCTGCAGCACCTTGTCGAGCGCATCGGGCGTGTGCGCGTAGTCGACCAGCACGGCTGGCTCGTTCGCCTGCGCGGGGGTAACGGCTTGCAGGCGGCCAGGCACCGGCGTCAGGCGCGGCAGCACGGCGACGATGTCGTCCAGCGGCAGGCCGAGCGCGCGCAGGCCGGCCATCACCAGCAACAGGTTGCTGGCGTTGTAGTCGCCGACCAGGGCGCTGCGCACCGGCACGGCCACACCGTCCTCGATCACATCGAAGGCCAGACCGGCGTCTTCGTAGTGCAGGTTTTGCGCGCGCAGCCGGGCCGGGCCCTGGGTTGAAACCGTCCACCGCGCGAGGCTCGATGCGCTCAGTTCGGCCGCCAGGGCGGCACCCTGCGCGTCGTCGATGTTGATGCCCGCAGCGCGTAGTCCGGGCCACCCGAACAGAGCCCGCTTGGCGGCCCAATAGGCCTGCATCGTGCCGTGGTAGTCGAGGTGGTCGCGTGTCAGGTTGGTGAACAGCGCGACCGCGATGCGGGTGCCGGCCAGGCGCTGTTCGACGATGCCGATCGACGAGGCCTCGATCGCGCAGCACGGCAAGCCCTGGTCGACGAAACCGGCCAGCGCGGCCTGCAGGGTCAGCGGGTCGGGCGTGGTCAGCCCGGTGGCCTTGAAGGCGTGGTCGATCGCGCCCCCGGCCGCGGACGCAGACGGCGGTTCACCAATCCCCAGGGTACCGATCACGGCGCAGCGACGGCCCAGCAGCGACAGCGCCTGCGCGGTCCACCAGGCGGTGGAGGTCTTGCCGTTGGTGCCGGTGACGGCCAGCAGGTCGAGCCGCATGCTCGGCTCGCCATGAAAGGCCGCGGCCACCGGACCGGCAGCGCCCTTCAGGTCAGGCAGGGCGCCGATGCGCGGATCGTCGAAGCCGAACGCCTGCACGTCATCGGCCTCGACCAGGCAGGCCGCGGCGCCGGCTGCCAGCGCCGACCGGACGAACGTGCGCGCGTCGTGCCCGTAGCCCGGCCAGGCGACGAAGCCCTGCCCGGGCTGCAGGCGGCGACTGTCGGCCTGCAGCGCGGTGCAACCCTGCGCGGCCATAAAGCGGGCCGCTTCGGCCGCCGAGGTGAGCCGGGCCAGCGCCATCTAGAAGCTTTCCTGTTCGGCCGGCACGATCCTGGCAACGATGCCGGGCTTGACCTCCAGGTCGGGCGGCACGCCCATCATGCGCAGCGTCTGCTGCACGACCTGGCTGAACACCGGCGCGGCCACGTCGCCGCCGTAGTAGGTGCCGCGGCTCGGCTCGTCGACCATCACCGCGACCACGATGCGCGGGTTGCCGACCGGCGCCAGGCCGACAAACCAGGCCCGGTAGCGGTTGGTGTAGCCCTTGCCTTCCTGCTTGCGCGCGGTGCCGGTCTTGCCACCGACCGAGTAGCCGATCGCCTGCGCCTTGGGTGCGGTGCCGCCAGGGCCGGCGGCCATCCTCAGCATCTGACGCATCGCACGCGCGGTCTCGGCTGTCAACACGCGCTGGCCGGACGCGGCTTCAGTCTGGTGCAGCATCGATGTCGGCAGCACCTCGCCGTCGCGCGCAAACACGGTATAGGCGCGCGCCAGCTGAAACAAACTGGTCGACAGGCCGTAACCGTAGCTCATGGTGGCCTGCTCGATCGGGCGCCAGGTCTTGTACGGGCGCAGGCGGCCGGTGACGGCGCCGGGGAAGTCGATCTGCGGCTTCTGCCCGAAGCCGACCTGCGCGTACAACTCCCACATCTCGCGCGGCTGCATCTGCATCGCCAGCTTGACCGTGCCGACGTTGCTCGACTTCTGGATCACCTGCTCGACCGACAGCAGGCCGTGCGGGTGGGCGTCGGTGATCGGCAGTCCGCTGACAAGGATGCGGCCGGGCGCGGTCTGAATCATCGACCTCGGCGTGACCATCTTCTTGTCCAGCGCCAGTGCAATAACGAAGGGCTTCATCGTCGAGCCGGGCTCGAAGATGTCGGTCAGCGCGCGGTTGCGCACTTGCCCGCCCGACCGACCCTGGCGCGTGCCGGGGTTGTAGCTCGGGTAGTTGGCCAGCGCCAGCACCTCGCCGGTCTGCACGTCGAGCACCACCACGCTGCCGGCCTTGGCACGATGCTCGGCCACCGCGTCGCGCACACGCTGGTAGGCAAAGAACTGGACCTTGGAGTCGATCGAGAGCTGGATGTCGCGGCCGTTGACCGGGTCCAGCGTGTCGCCCTTGTCCTCGACCACGCGGCCCAGCCGGTCGCGCCCCACGGTGCGCGAGCCGTCGCTGCCGCGCAGCGCGGCGTCGAAGCGCAGCTCGATGCCTTCCTGCCCCGTCTCTTCGATATTGGTGAAGCCCACCACATGCGCCGCGGCCTCGCCCTCGGGGTACTTGCGCCTGTATTCGCGCTGCTGGTGCACGCCGGCGATGTTGAGCGCCTTGACCTGCTCCCACACCGGCTCGTCGACCTGGCGCGCCAGCCAGGCGAAGTTGCGCGAGCGCTCCAGCCGCTCATCGAGTTCGGCCAACGGCATGCCCAGCAGCCGGGCGAGCTGCCTGCGTTGCGCCGAGTCGGCCTGAAAGTCCTTCGGGATCGCCCACAACGACGGTGCCGGCACGCTGGTGGCCAGCACCAGGCCGTTGCGGTCGAGCACGCGGCCGCGGCTGGCCGGCACGGGCAGCGTGTGTGCGAAGCGCTTCTCGCCTTCCTTCTGATAGAAGTCGGTGCCGATGATCTGGATGTAGACCGCGCGTCCGACCAGGCCGAGGAAGGCCAGCCCGACCATCACGACGATGAAGCGCGAGCGCCAGGGCGGCGTCTTGCTGGCCAGCAGCGGGCTGCTGGCGTAGTTGACGCTGCGCACGCCGGAGCCGCCGCCACGCGGCCTGACGAGCCGGGCCGGGCCGAGTTTCATCGAGCGCTCCCGGCTGCCGCGCTGGCGGCTGCGCGGTCGATCACGTACTGCGTCACTGCCGGCGTGGCGGTGCGCATCTGCAGCTTTTCGCGCGCGGTCTTCTCCACGCGCAGATGGGTGGCCTGGGTCTGGCGTTCGGCGTCCAGGTGCTGGTACTCGGTGTCGAGCTGGCGCTGCTCGCTGCGTGCACGATCGAGCAGCGTGAACAGGCGGCGGGACTCGTACGCGGTGCGCACAAGGTACAGGCTGCTGCCGATCAGCAGCACGAGCAGCAGCACGGCCAGGCCCTTCATGCCGGCACCTCGGTGCGTTCGGCCACGCGCATCACCGCCGAGCGCGAGCGCGGGTTGGCGCGCAGCTCGCCCTCGCCCGGCTTGATGCGCCCGAGCGCACGCAGCCGCAGCGCTCGCGCAGGCGCAAAGGGTACGCGGCGGTCGTACTGGTCTCGGCTTTCGCGCGTGATGAAGGTCTTGACGATGCGGTCTTCGAGCGAATGGAAGCTGATCACCACCAGCCGGCCATACGGTGCGAGCAGGGTCAGTGCGGCGTTCAGTCCCTGCTCGAGCGCTTCAAGCTCGGCATTGACGTGAATCCGAAGACCTTGAAACGTGCGCGTAGCAGGGTCCTGGCCCGGCTCGCGGGTCTTGACGATGCGAGCCACGAGCGCGGCCAGTTGCGCGGTGGTTCGAACCGGAACCCCGCCCTGCCGGCGAGCAACAAGCGCACGCGCAATCTGTCCAGCAAACCGTTCTTCGCCATGGTCGCGGATCACCCGTGCAATGTCGCGCTCGTCGGCGCGGGCCAAGAAATCCGCGGCGGTTTCGCCGCGGGTCGTATCCATGCGCATGTCCAGCGGCGCATCGAAGCGGAAGCTGAAGCCGCGCTCGGCGCTGTCGAGCTGCGGCGAGCTAACGCCCAGGTCGAGCAGCACACCGTCGACCTGCGCCAGGCCGCGCGCGGCCAGTTCATCGGCCATCTGGCCGAAGCTGGCGTGCACGATCGCGAATCGCGGGTCGGCCGCCGGCGCATCGTCGCCCGCCGCCGCCGCGGCGATGGCCTCGGGGTCGCGGTCGAAGGCGATCAGGCGGCCGTCGGCGTTGAGCCGGCGCAGCACCGCGCGTGCATGCCCGCCGCGGCCAAAGGTGCCGTCGACATAGGTGCCGCCGGGCACGGTCACCAGGGCCTCGACGGCTGCGGCGAGCAACACGGTCTGGTGCTGGCCCGGCGTGGTCGCAGACACTACGATCACCGGATGACGAAGTTGCGCAGCTTCTCGGGCCGCTCGCCTGCCAGCATGGCCGCTTCGCGCTCGTCGTAGCGGGCACTGTCCCAGAGTTCGAAGTAGGCCCCCACGCCCATGAACTTGACCTCGCGATCGAACCCGGCCCATTGGCGCAGTTCGGGCGCTATCAGCACGCGCGAGGCAGCGTCGATCTCGACATCGGTGGCCGAGCCGATGTACAGCCGGCGCCAACCTTCCAGATCGAGCGACCAGGTACGCATCTCGGCCTCGAACTGTTCCCACACCGGCAGCGGAAACAGCGCCAGGCAGCCGTCAGGCGTCTTGGAGATCACGAGTTGCCCCTGCACCGTGCTGACCAGGACGTCGCGAAAGCGCGCAGGCACGGTGATCCGCCCCTTCACGTCCAACGTCAGAACCGGTCCGCCTCGAAATGAAGACACTTCTCACCACTTTCCGCCACTAACCCCCACTTTAACTGACGCAAGCGCAGCCAGTCAATGTGTCGCTGTCGAAAAACTCAGTGGAATCAACCACTTAGACCGTGAAGCAACGAACGTTTTGAGACAAAATATGTTCAGAAATAAGCACTTGCGATCGAGATCGAATGTGCTTTGTCAAACGAAGTGCTCGCCCGTGCGGTGAGCCAGGCGGTGGCGGCGCCCCGCCGGTGAGGCCACGCGGCCGCGAACGCGCCCTGGCGCTGGCTACGCCTTCCGCATCTCCAGCGCCGCGTGGTACCCCGCACCGAAGTCAGCGCCGGTTTCAACCGTCGGGTCGATCTAACGGAACGCCGTGTACGCGAAAGACAGGGGTGATCAATTTGATGACCTCATGCTATTCTTCTTGAGGCATGCATGCAACTCACCCATCCGAATG
>JANOJJ010000691.1:0-2536 GCA_031408155.1 Rubrivivax sp. | reverse complement strand
GTGCTGATGCTGCAGTTCTCGGTCTACTCGGTGATCTCGCCCGAAGGCTGCGCATCCATCTTGTGGAAGACCGCCGAGCGCGCGTCCGACGCGGCCGAGGCGCTGGGCATCACCGCGCACCGCCTCAAGGCGCTGGGCGTGATCGACAAGATCGTCAATGAACCCGTCGGCGGCGCGCACCGCGACCCCAAGTGGATGGCGGCGCAACTCAAGCGCGCACTCAACGACGGCTTGCGCCAGGTGATCGACCTCAAGCCCAAGGAGCTGCTGCAGCGTCGTTACGACCGCCTGCGCTCCTACGGGCGCTTTGCCGACACCAAGGACCGCTGAGCGGGCGGCCGCTGCGCACCGGCTCGAGCCTCGTGAGATGAGCGCGCCGCCACGTGTTGCCGTGGCCGTCAGCGGGGGACTGGATTCCACCGCGCTGTTGCACTGTACCGCCCGCCTAGCCGCACGGGCGGGCGTCGAGGTGCACGCCTTGCACGTGCACCACGGGCTGCAAGCCGGTGCCGACGCCTGGATGGCCCAGGTCGCCGCGCAATGCCGACGCTGGAGCCGGGGCGGTCACCCGATCGCCTTTCATGGTCGGCGCATCGTCGAGCGCCCGGCCCAGGGCGACAGCATCGAGGCCTGGGCGAGACGCCAGCGTTACCTGGTCTTGGCCGACATGGCCATCGGCGCCGGCTGCGCCCTGGTGCTGTTGGCCCACCACCGGCGCGACCAGGCCGAAACAGTATGGCTGCAAGCCTTGCGCGGCGCGGGCCCGGCCGGCCTGGCCGCCATGCCGCGCATGGTCGAACGACAGGGCTTGACGTGGGGGCGGCCCTGGCTTGATCAACCGCGCGAAGCCGTCGAGGCCTATGCCCGGCGCTGGCGCCTGCGCTTCGTCGTCGATCCGTCCAATACCGACCCGCGCCATGCCCGCAGCCGACTGCGCTCGCGCCTGTGGCCAACGCTGCTCGACGCCTTTGGCGATGCGGAGACGACCCTGGGCGCCGTGGCCCGACGTGCGCACGAGGCTCACGTGATCATTGACGAGGTGGCACGCGAGGACGCACGGATGGTCACTGACGAGCGTGGGCTGCGAGTGCCGGCCTGGGCCGGGTTGACCGTGGCCCGGCAGGGCAACGTCCTGCGTCACTGGCTGGCGCGCGAACTCGCCGGCGCAGTCCCCGAATCATTGGTGCAACGGCTGCTGCGCGAGCTGCCGGCGCTGCCAACCGGCCGTTGGCCTGCGGGCGAGGCGGAACTGGGCCTGCATGCCGGTTATCTGAAGCGCCTGATCGCCGTGGCCGCGGGGCCGGACACGCCGATGACGATCGATCTCAGCCGGCCAGGGCTGCATTCGCTGCTCCCCTGGCCGGGCAGCATCCAGGTCGAGCCGGTGCTGCATGGCGGCGTGCCGGCGGTCCTGCTGCAACGGGCCGAACTTCGGTCTCGGCAGGGCGGCGAGCAGTTCCAGTCTCACCCGCGCAGCATTGCGCGCAGCCTGAAGAAGCAATACCAGGCGCAGGGAGTGCCTGCATGGCGCCGGGATGGGCCACTCGTGTTTGCGGGCGATGCGCTGGTCTGGGTGCCCGGTCTGGGCCTGGACGCGCGGGTCGAATCGATACCCGGCGAGCCGCGTGTACAGCTGCACTGGCAGGCCTGAAGAGAGATCCGACGCGCTGGACCGCCGTCGGATCGCACGTCGCGTGCCGACTACAATTCTGGGTTTCCTGCGGCAGCCGCTGCCGGTACTTGGTCCCTCCGCTCTCCGATCCAGCAGATTTGCATGGCTTTGATCGTTCACAAGTACGGTGGCACGTCGATGGGCTCGACGGAGCGCATCCGCAGCGTAGCCCAGCGCGTCGCCAAGTGGGTGCGTGCCGGGCACCAGTTGGTGGTGGTGCCGTCGGCCATGAGCGGCGAGACCAACCGACTGCTTGCCCTGGCCCGGGACCTGGCGCCGCCCGCGGCCACGGCCGAGAGCCAGCGCGAGCTCGACGCCATTGCCGCCACCGGCGAACAGGTCTCGGTCGGGCTGCTGGCGCTGGCGCTGCAGGCCCAGGGCCTTGGTGCGGTCAGCTACGCCGGCTGGCAGGTGCCGATTGCCACCGACTCGTCGTTCACCAAGGCCCGCATCATCAGCATCGACGAAGGTCGCGTGCGGGCTGATCTGGCCGCCGGCAAGGTGGTCATCATCGCCGGCTTCCAGGGCATCGATGCGCAGGGCAATGTCACCACGCTCGGCCGTGGCGGCTCCGACACCTCGGCCGTCGCCGTGGCGGCGGCGATG
The DNA here is from genome assembly GCA_031408155.1 of Rubrivivax sp. Classification (GTDB taxonomy): domain Bacteria; phylum Pseudomonadota; class Gammaproteobacteria; order Burkholderiales; family Burkholderiaceae_C; genus Rubrivivax. Next base: position 258 of record JANOJJ010000691.1, on the reverse strand, counting down.
AAGGCCGACGAGTGCCTGATCTACACCGACGTCGACGGCGTCTACACCACCGATCCGCGCATCGTGCCCGAGGCGCGCCGGCTGTCGACCATCAGCTTCGAAGAGATGCTTGAGATGGCCAGCATGGGCAGCAAAGTCTTGCAGATCCGCTCGGTGGAGTTTGCCGGCAAGTACCGCGTGCCGCTGCGCGTGTTGTCGAGCTTCACGCCCTGGGACATCGATATTCACGAAGAAGCCCAATCGGGCACCCTGATCACT
>JANOJJ010000690.1:0-2604 GCA_031408155.1 Rubrivivax sp. | reverse complement strand
GCCAGCGCGCTTGGTGTCTCGCGCTTCACGATCTACAACTACCAGGAGGCGCTGCGCGAACGCCTGGGCGAATCGGCGAAACCCGCAATCGCTGCAGCGTCAGCAAGCAAAGCGCGCAGGCCGCGCTGAGATCGGCGTTTGCAGCTTGCAGACGATGCTCATGGCCGCTCGGTCGCCACCGGCCGCGCAGCGTTGCCGAGCGCACGCCGCGGCGGCTCGACCGGGTGCGCGACGACCGGGAGCCCACGCTGCAGGCGGGCGCCGGCGCTCAGCTGGCGAGGTAACGCGCCACCAGATGGGCCCGAAAGTGCGCCGGATCGAGCACCTCGCCGGTGGCACGCCGCGCCAGCTCGTCGGTGGTCCAGCGGCAGGCCTGGCTCCAGATCTGCTCGCGCAGCCAGTCGAACACGGCGCCGAGTTCGCCTGCTTCGATGCAGCGGTCCAGGTCGGGCCTTGCGCGCCGCATCGCGGCGAACCACTGCGCGGCGTACATCGCACCCAGTGAATAACACGGAAAGTAGCCGAACAGCCCCGCCGGCCAGTGCACGTCCTGCAGCGGGCCGTCGCTGAAGTTGCCGCGCGTGTCCAGGCCCAGCAGCTCCTGCATCTTGTCGTCCCACAGCGCCGGGATGTCCTCGGCTTCGATCTCGCCTTCGATCAACGGACGTTCGATTTCATAGCGCAGGATGACGTGCGCCGGGTAGGTCACCTCGTCGGCGTCGACGCGGATGAGACCCGGCTTCACGCGCGTCAGCAGCCGCTGCAGGTTGCCCGGCTCGAATGCCGGCTGGACGCCGAACGCCTCGCTGATCAAGGGCGCCAGCCGGGCGACGAAGCCGGGGTGACTGCCGAGCTGCATCTCGAAGGCCAGGCTCTGGCTTTCGTGGATCGCCATCGAACGGGCCTCGGCCACCGGCTGTCCCAGCAGCTCGCGCGGCAGGTTCTGCTCGTAGCGCCCGTGCCCGGTCTCGTGCACCGTGCCCATCAGCGAGACCAGGAACTCGTGCTCGCGAAAGCGCGTCGTCAGACGCACGTCCTCGGGCACGCCGCCGCAGAAGGGATGGGTCGATACGTCGAGCCGGCCGGCCTCGAAATCGAAACCCAGCACGCCCATCACGCGTTCGCACAAGGCCCGCTGCGCGGGCACCGGGAACGGCCCCACCGGCTCGATCAAGGGCCTCGTGCGCTGGCGTTCGAGCACCTGCTGGATCAGGCCCGGCAACCATTGCCTCAGGTCGCCGAAGAGACGGTCGACGGTGGCACAACGAAGCCCGGGCTCGTACTGGTCCATCAGCGCCTCGTAGCGCGACAGGCCGGTCCGCTCGGCCAGCAGCGTGGCCTGTTCGCGCCCGATCGTCAGCACCTCGCGAAAGTTGTCGACAACGCCGGCCCAGTCGTTGGCCGGGCGCTGCCCGCGCCAGGCATGCTCGCAGCGCGAGGTGGCCAACGAGCGCCGCTGCACCAGCGCTTCGGGCAGCGCGGTGGCAGCGGTCCAGCCGCGTTGGATTTCGCGCAGGTTGGCCCGCTGCAGATCCGACAACCGCTCCAGCCCGGCCTCGGCGATGCGTTGCCCGAGCACGGGGTCGGACCGCATGCGATGCAGCAGGGTCGACATCTCGGCCATTGCGGCAGCCCGCGCCTGGTTGCCCTTGGGCGGCATGTTGGCAGCCTGGTCCCAGCTCGCGATGGACTGCAGGTGCCCCAGGTCATGCATGCGGCGGCAGGTCATCGCCAGGTCGTCGTAGGCTGGGGTGGCGGTACTTGTCATCGGAGGCGACTCCCGTCGATCGAAAAGCCGCGCATTGTCGATGAACCTACCGACTCACGACCTCGGGGAACGCCCACAGCAGTAGCGTCGTCATGGTCAGATAGCGCGCGAACTTGCCCACCGACATGTAGGCCACGCAGGGCCAGAACGGCATGCGCAGCCAGCCGGCCACGGCGCACAGCGGGTCACCGATGCCGGGCAACCAGCTCAGCAGGCAGGCCTTGGGCCCGAAGCGTTCGAGCCAGCCCAGCGCCTTCAACTCCATCGGCTTGCGATGGGCGACGCGTTCGTAGGCGCGTTCGACGCCATAGCCCATCCACCAGCTGATCGCACCGCCCAAGGTGTTGCCGACGGTGGCCACCCCGATCGCCGGCCAGAACAGCGCGGGGTTGAGCTTGACCAGCCCGAACACCACCGGTTCGCTGCCCAGCGGCAGCAGCGTGGCCGAGATCAGGCTGATGACGAAGACCGTGCTCAGCCCGAATCTCGGCAGCGCCAGCGCAGAAATCAGCGAATCGATCCAGGCCTCCATCGGCCACGATTATGGGAGCCAGCGGCTGCCCACGGCCGCAGGTAGCAGCCGCGCGTTCAGTCCGCAAAGCCTGCCGCGGCGGCGCGACGCCCGGCGCGACGCGCGCGCAGGCCGCTCGCCAAACCCGGCCGACGCGCGGCAAGCGCCATGCTGCCGCGCGCCGGTCGACCGTGGCCGCACCGCTATACTCCCGCCTCCTTTTTAGGCAGCCACCTCGTTCCCCCGCGCATGAAAATCGGCCCGTTCGAGCTGCCGAACCAGCTTTTCGTCGCCCCGATGGCGGGCGTGACAGACCGGCCTTTCC
>JANOJJ010000688.1:0-6153 GCA_031408155.1 Rubrivivax sp. | reverse complement strand
GCCAGCGCGGCGGCGAGCGTGCCTTTGCCTGAGGCCGAAGGGCCATCGACGGTGATCACCGGCACCTCAGCCGTGTCGGCCCGCGCCAGTGCAAACAGCGCTTCGAAGTAGTCGGGGAAGGTCTTGGCCACGCACTGCGGGTCGAGGATGCGCAGCGGCCGTACCGGCGCCGCGCCGGCCAGCGGGTTGAAGGCGGCCAGCGACAGGCTCATCGCCATGCGGTGATCGTCGTACGTTTCGATGCTGGCGGCCAACCAGTGACGCGGTGGCGTGACTTCGATGAAGTCGCTGCCTTCGACGACCGTCGCGCCGACCTTGCGCAGTTCGGTCGCCATCGCGGCGATGCGGTCGGTCTCCTTGACGCGCCAGCTGGCGATGCCGCTGAGCCGGGTCGTGCCGGTGGCGTAGAGCGCCATCACCGCCAACGTCATCGCAGCATCGGGCATGTGGTTGCAGTCGAGGTCGACCGCTTGCAGGGGCCAGCGACCGCGTCGCGCTTCGATCCAGCCCGGGCCCGAACGTACATCGGCACCCATGGCCTGCGCGGCCGCGACGAAGGCGATGTCGCCCTGGATCGAGTCACTGCCCACGCCTTCGATGCGCACGGGCTGGTCGAACGCAGCGATGGCGCCCAGCGCGATGAAGTACGAGGCCGACGAGGCATCGCCTTCGACATGCAGGCGCCCCGGCGAGCGGTAGCGGCTGCCGCGCGGGATCGTGAAGCGACTCCAGCCGTCGCGTGCCACGTCGATGCCGAATCGGGCCAGCAGCTCGAGCGTGATCTCGATGTAGGGCCTGGAGATCAGCTCGCCGTCGACTTCGATCACCACCGGGCCGTCGACAGCGACCAGCGGCAGCGCCAGCAGCAATGCGGTCAGGAACTGGCTCGACACGTCGCCACGGACGTGGATCGGGCGACCGGTGGCCAGGCGACCGCCCGCACGGCCGTGCACGCGCAGCGGTGGATAGCCCGGCTGGCCCAACTCGTCGACCGCGCAGCCCAGCGGTCGCAGCGCGTCGACCAGGTCGCCTATCGGACGCTGGTGCATGCGCGGCACGCCGCTGAGCTCGAAGGCGCCGCCCTGGGTTGCCGCCAGAACCGCCAGCGCTGCCGTGAGCGGTCGCATCGCGGTGCCTGCGTTGCCGAGGAACAGGCGGGCCTCGTGCACGCCAAGGCGGCCGCCCAGGCCGCGCACCCGCAGCACCGGGCCTTCACGATCGAGCCCGCAGCCCAAGGCGCGCAAGGCATCGAGCATGACCCGCGTGTCGTCCGAGTCGAGCAGGTCGTGCAGTTCGGTGACCCCGTCAGCCAGGCCGGCCAGCAGCAAGACGCGGTTGGAGATCGATTTGGAACCGGGCAAACGCACCGTGCCGGCCGCGCCGCGCATCGGCGGCAGGTCGAGATGGGGAATCTGAAGCATGTCGCCGGGCCTAGCGGGAGCCGGGGACGCGCGGCGCGCCCATCTGCCAGGCGGCACGCCCTGCGGCCGGGCCGCGGATCAGGTCTTCCAGCGCGTCGGCATTGCCCTCCCGCATCACGTGCTCGAGCGCATCGAGCGCATGGCGGAAGCGCTGCGACTGCTTGAGTACCTCTTCGCGGTTGGCTGTCAGGATGTCACGCCACATTTCGGGCGAACTGGCAGCGATGCGCGTGAAGTCACGGAAGCCCGGGCCGGCCAGTGACAGGTAGTCCTTGCCCTGCGGCTGATTGACCACCGCGCTGTAGTAGGCAAAGGCCAGCAAATGCGGCAGGTGACTGACCGCCGCGAACGCCGCGTCGTGGTTCTCGGGCGTCATCTTCAGCACCTGGGTGCCGATCGCCGACCAGACGTCGGTGGCCTTTTGCACCAACTCGGGCGGGTTCTGCGCCAACGGGGTGAGGATGACCTGACGGCCGTTGAACAGCGTGGCGTCGGCGTGCTGTATGCCCGCCATCTCCTTGCCGGCAATCGGATGCGCGGGCACGAAGGAGGACACGCGTTCGCGCAACACGCGACGTGCTGCGTCGACCACGTCGCGTTTGGTGCTGCCCACGTCCATCAACAGCACGCCGGGCTCGACCAGGTGCCGGATGGCTTTCAAGGTGGCTTCGGTGGCAGCCACCGGCACCGCGAGCAGCACGATGTCGGAGCCCGATACCGCCAGCAGCGCGGACTCGGCGGCGACGTCGATCGCGCCCATCTTCTTGGCCCGTTCGGTCGTCGACGGCGACTTGCTGTAGCCGATGACGCGCTTGACCAGGCCGGCGCGTTTGAGTGCCAACGCGAACGAGCCGCCCATCAGGCCACAGCCGATGACTCCCAACTGGATGAACATATGCTTGAAGCGGTTCCGGCAAGACTCAGTGCACGTCCACGGGATAGCTGCCCAGCACCTTGAAGAAGGCGCAGGCAGCGCGCAGTTCGTGTAGCGCCGTCGCCACCCGCGGCTCGTCGGGATGGCCCTCGATATCGATGTAGAAGTAGTACTCCCACTGGCCCGACCGGGCCGGCCGCGACTCGAAGCGCGACATCGACACGCCGTTGTTCTTCAGCGGCACCAGCAGGTCGTGCACGGCTCCCGGCTTGTTGGTCACCGAGACCACCAGACTCGTGCAATCATGGCCCGAGGCCTTGGGCGCCGGGTGCTGCCGTGGGTGGGCCACGATGACGAAGCGGGTGCGGTTGTTGGGTTCGTCCTGGATTGCCGTGGCCACCGGATGGAGGCCGAATTCGCTGCCTGCGCGCGCACTGGCGATGCCGGCCAACGTGGCGTCGAGGCTGGCCAGGCGCGCGCCTTCGGCGTTGCTTGACACGGGGCGCCGCTCGACGCGGGGAAGGTGCGTGCTCAGCCACTCATGGCATTGGGCCAGCGCCTGCGGGTGAGCCAGCACGGCCTGGATGTCGTGCAGCGAATCGATCTTGCGCAGCAGGTTATGGCGCACGAACAGGCTGGTCTCGCCGATGATGAACAGGGGTGTGTGCAGGAACAGGTCGAGCGCACGCGCCACGCCGCCTTCGGTCGAGTTCTCGATCGGCGCCACGCCGAAATCAGCCGCCCCGGCACTGGTCAGGCGAAACACCTCGTCGAGGCTGCCGCAGGGCACGCGCACGATCGACGAGCCGAAGAAGCCGAGCGTCGCTTCTTCGCTAAAGGTGCCGGCCGGGCCCAGGTAGGCCACGCGCATCGGCGACTCGAGCGAGCGGCAGGCCGACATGATCTCGCGCCAGATCGGGGCCACGCTGTCCGCGCGCAAGGGGCCGCTGTTGACGGCCTTGAGTCCGTCGATCACCTGCGCCTCGCGTTCGGGTCGGAACACGACCGACCTCTCGTGCTTCTTGATCTCACCAACCTCGAGCGCCAGCGCAGCCCGGCGGTTGAGCAGGGCCAGCAGCTCGCGGTCGAGCTGGTCAATGTGCCCGCGCAGGGCGAGCAGGGCGGGGTTGGTCGTGGGCGTCTCAGGCATGGCTGCCTCGCGTCTTGAAGCGGCCTCCCATTACTTGCCGGTTCCGGGGCCCGAGGCAGCCGGTGCCAGGCGGCCGCCCACCGTCTGCTGCAAGGCGCGCAGCTTGGGTTCAATGACGGGGCGCATCTCGGCCACCAGCTTTTCGCCCAGGGCCTTCTGCATCTCGACGCCCAGTGCCTGGTACTTGCGGTTGACCGGTGACTCGATGATCGTGATCAGTTGGCGCAACTCGTCCTCGCTGAACTTTTCCTCGAGGATGGGGCCTAGCACCGTTGGCGCGAGCTTGTTGGCCTTGTCGCGCGCGATCGGGCCAACCTCCTCGGCATACTTGCGAACGTCGGCTTGCACATCGCGGGCGACGGCTTCGCGACGGTCGGCCGCCACGCGCTGCTGCAGCGCCAGGCCGGCTTGCTGCATCATCTGCGCGGCAGGCTGCTCGACCAGTTGCCGCGCGACATGGTCGACCCCGGGTTGCTGCAACTTCAGGACCTTGGCCACCAGTTCCTTCTTGGCTGCGGACGACGCTGGCGTCGAGGCCGATTGGGCATCAACGGCCAGGGATGCTGCCAGCAGGGCAGTCGCAACTGCATATCGAATCATGGGGTCTCCGTACCGGAGCTGCCGGTCGTGTCGGTGTCGTCGCCGCCTTCGGGCGCGCCGTCAGGGTGGGCATCGTTTTCGACGATGCGTTGCAGGCCCGACAGCTTGGAGCCGTCGTCCAGCGCGATCAGGGTCACGCCTTGCGTGGCGCGGCCGAGTTCGCGAATCTCGCTGATGCGGGTGCGTACCAGCACGCCCTTGTCGGTGATGAGCATGATCTCGTCGGCCGGCCGTACCAGGGTGGCGGCCACGACGCGTCCGTTGCGCTCACTCTGGACGATGGCGATCATGCCCTTGCCGCCGCGCAGGTGGCGTGTGTATTCGGTGATCGAGGTGCGTTTGCCAAAGCCATTCTCGGTCGCCGTGAGCACGCTCTGTTCCTCGTCCTCGGCCACCAGCATGGCGATCACGTTCTGCCCGTCGTCGAGCTGCATGCCGCGCACGCCGCGCGCCGTGCGGCTCAAAGGCCGCACCTCGTCCTCGTCGAAGCGCACAGCCTTGCCGCCGTCGCTGAACAGCATCACGTCGTGCTTGCCATCGGTCAGCGCGGCGCCGATCAGGTAGTCGCCGGCGTCGAGGTCGACCGCGATGATGCCGGCCTTGCGTGGGTTGCTGAATTCGTCGAGCGAGGTCTTCTTCACCGTGCCCAGCGCGGTCGACATGAACACGTAGTGGTCGGCCGGGAAGGCGCGGAACTCGCCTGTCAGCGGCAGCACTACGGTGATCTTCTCGCCCGGTTGGAGGGGGAACATGTTGACGATGGGCTTGCCGCGTGACGCACGCGAACCCTGCGGAACTTCCCAGACCTTGAGCCAGTAGACACGACCACGGTCGCTGAAACAAAGGATCCAGTCGTGCGTGTTGGCGATGAAGAGCTGGTCGATCCAGTCGTCTTCCTTGGTCTGCGTGGCCTGCTTGCCGCGTCCGCCGCGGCGCTGTGCGCGGTATTCCGACAAGGCCTGGCTCTTGATGTACCCGGTGTGGCTGAGCGTGACCACCATGTCCGCCGGCGTGATCAGGTCCTCGGTGCCGAGTTCGAGCGCATTGCGCTCGATCACGCTGCGGCGCGCGGCCAGCTTGCTCTGGCCGAACTCCAGGCGCAAGGCAGTCAGCTCGCCGCTGATGATGCTGGTCACGCGCTCGGGATGGGCCAGGATGTCGAGCAAGTCGGCGACCTGGGCCATCACCTCCTTGTACTCGCCGATGATCTTGTCTTGCTCCAGGCCGGTCAGGCGCTGCAGTCGCATCTGCAGGATCTCTTGCGCCTGGTCGTCGCTCAGCCGGTACTGGCCGTCGGCCTGCAGGCCGCTGCTGGCCGGAAGGCCTTCGGGACGGTAGGCGTCGCGGCCACCGGGCGTGTCGGTCTCGGCACGCGAGAGCATCTCACGCACCATCGACGAGTCCCAGCTCCTGCTCATCAGCGCCGACTTGGCCACCGGTGGCGTCGGCGAGTTCTTGATCGTCGCAATGAACTCGTCGATGTTCGCCAGTGCCACCGCCAGGCCTTCGAGCACATGGCCGCGTTCTCGCGCCTTGCGCAACTCGAACACCGTGCGCCGCGTCACCACTTCGCGCCGGTGCTCGAGGAACACGTCGAGCAGCTGCTTGATGTTGCACAGCCTCGGCTGACCGTCGATCAAGGCCACCATGTTGATGCCGAAGGTGTCCTGCAGCTGGGTCTGCTTGTATAGGTTGTTCAGCACCACCTCGGGCACTTCGCCGCGCTTCAACTCGATCACGACGCGCATGCCGGACTTGTCGCTCTCGTCCTGGATATGGCTGATGCCTTCGATCTTCTTCTCGTGCACCAGCTCGGCGATGCGCTCGAGCAGGGTCTTCTTGTTCACCTGGTACGGGATCTCATCGACGATGATCGACTGCCGCGCGCCTTTGTCGATGTCCTCGAAGTGGCACTTGGCGCGCATCACCACGCGGCCGCGCCCGGTGCGGTAGCCGTCTTTCACGCCGTTAATGCCATAAATTATGCCGGCGGTAGGGAAGTCCGGCGCCGGGATGATCTCCATCAACTCGTCAATTGAGCTTTCCGGATGGCGCAAAAGGTGCAGACACGCGTCCACCACTTCGTTGAGGTTATGCGGCGGGATATT
>JANOJJ010000678.1:0-4527 GCA_031408155.1 Rubrivivax sp. | reverse complement strand
CTCGAAGGGCCCGAGGTCGGCCGCGTTGGCCGCGGCCAACGCCTCTTCGACGCGGTGGTTGCGCGCGATCACGAGCGGGTTGACGCCGCCGATGGCGGTCGCCCGGCCCAGCGCCTGCCCGCCCTCGGCCGCGCAGCGCTCACGCCAGCGCGCCAGCCAGGGCGCGGTCGTCGCCGGGTCGACGAACAGCGCGCGCAGCGGCGCGTCGTCACCTGAAGCGGCATCGGCCAGCCGCCTCCAGGCCAGCGTGAAGTCGACCTGCTGCGCCTGCAGCAGCGCCAGCCAGTCGGTGGCCAGCGCGGCATCGTCAGCGCGTTCGGTGTGCAAACCGAGCTTGGCCCGTTGCCCCTGCAGCAGCTGCGCCTCGTAACAGGCGGGAAAGGCGTCGATCACCCCGGTGGCGCGCGCCACCGCCTGGTCGGCATCGTCGGCCAGCAGTGGTAGCAGCGTCTCGGCCAGGCGCGCGATGTTCCAGCGTGCGATCAGCGGCTGGTTGGCATAGGCGTAGCGGCCGCCATGGTCGATCGAGCTGAACACCGCGCCCGGGTCGTAGGCCTCCATGAAGGCGCAGGGCCCATAGTCGATGGTCTGGCCCGACAGCGTCATGTTGTCGGTGTTCATCACGCCATGGATGAAACCGACGTTCATCCACTGCGCGATCAGCGCCGCCTGGCGCCGGGCCACCGCTTGCAGCAGGCCGACGTAACGAACGTCCTGGCCCGCCAGCGTGGGGTCGTGGCGGGCGATCGTGTAGTCGGCCAGGCGGCGCACCTGCTCGTGCTCGCCGCGCGCGGCGAAGAACTGGAAGGTGCCCACGCGCAGATGGCTGGCGGCCACCCGCGTGAGCACCGCGCCGGGTAGCGTCTGTTCTCGCAGCACCGGCTCGCCGGTACCCACCACGGCCAGCGCACGCGTGGTCGGGATGCCGAGCGCGTGCATGGCCTCGCCGATCAGGGCTTCGCGCAGCATCGGAGCGACTGCGGCCTTGCCGTCGCCGTTGCGTGAAAAAGGCGTGCGGCCCGAACCCTTGAAGGCGATATCGCGCCGCCGGCCCTGGCGGTCGATCACCTCGCCCAGCAGCAGCGCGCGCCCGTCGCCGAGCTGCGGCGAGAAGCTGCCGAACTGGTGCCCGGCATAGGCCTGGGCCAGCGGCAATGCGCCGTCCGGCAACTGGTTGCCGGCAAGGATTGCCGCGCCTTCGTCGCTGCCCAGCCGCTGGGCGTTGAGGCCCAGCTCGTCGGCCAGCGCGCAGTTGAGCCACAGCAGGTCCGGCGCCGGCACGCGGGCCGGCTGCCAGGGCATGTAAAAGCCCTCGAGCTCGCGCGCATAGCTGTTGTCGAAGGTGAACCAGGTGTCGATGACGGCGGTCATGCGGTGGACTCCAGGCAAAGGGCAGCGGCAAGGCCGCAAGACTGCCTCGCGCCCGGGGCCGATGACGAATCTAGGGCCATTGCCAGGGTGGCTGCCGATTCAGCAACCCTTGAAGTCGGGCGCGCGCTTGCCGGCCCAGGCGGCGCGGCCTTCCACCAGGTCTTGCGACTGCAGCGCGCGTGTGATGTCGCGCTGCAGGTCCTCGGGGTCGAGCACGCCGCGTGCGATGCGGTTGAGGTGCTTCTTCATGCCCAGCATCGCCAGCGGCGCCATGCCGCCCAGCGCGGCGCTCAGCGCGTCGGCCCGGGCCTGCAGAGCGGCGGCGGGCAGCAGTTCGGTCAGGAAGCCGATGGCCTTCATCTCGTCGGCGCCGATGCGCTCGGCGGTCAGGAACAGGCGCTTGGCCTGGTCCAGCCCCAGGCGCGTGACGTAGCGCTCAAGCCCGCGGCGGTAGAAGTGCAGGCCCAGGCGCGCCGCCGGCATGAACATCTCCACCGCCGGCGTGCCGAGTCGGAAGTCGCAGGCCAGCGCGAGGTCGGTGGCGCCGCCGTAGACACCGCCTTGCAGCACCGCGATCGTGGCCGGGCGCGCGTCTTCGATGCGGTTGACCATCGCGTCGAAGTGGACGACGCGAGCCTCGCCGATGCGGCCAATGTCGTAGCCGCTGCAAAAGGTCCTGCCGCTGGAGGCCAGTCGCAGCACGCGCACCTCGGCGTTGGCGTCGACGCTGTCCAGGTGCGCGCAGATCGCCGCCAGGTCGTCGGGCTCCAGGCGGTTGGCGTGTTCGGGCCGCTGCAGCGTGAGCGTGGCGCAATGGCCATCGATGCTCAGGGTGGGAGCGGACATCTCACTGACCCCTGTGCTGTCGATCGCGCTTCGCCATGTTGGTGCGCCGGCCGCTGGCGCTGTGCTGGCGGCCCGGCAGCCACCCCGCCGCCGGGCCGGCACGCGCCGAGCCGAGGTTGGGAACGGTGCAGCACAACGGGGGTATCAGGGACGAAGGGGTGGTCATCTGGAAGCCAGGGCAGGGCGACCACTGAGCGGCGCGACCGGGGCTGGCCGGCAAGCATAGATGCAATCGGCAGGTTGGTCGTTCGACCCATCACGCATCGCGCGCCACGAGCGGCGGAACCGGCGTCAATGCTCGAACAGGCGGTTGCGCGCGGCGCTGGTGATCGCCACCACGCACGGGTGGCTGATGCGGCGCTCGACCGAGATGGCGTAGAACGACTCGACCAGTTCGTTGCTGCGGCCGATCGCGCGCACGCCGTGCTGAGCCTCGGTTTCGGCCTCCAGCACCGAGGGTGAGACAAACACGCCACGGCCTTCGCGGCCGAACGTGGCCATCAAGGCCAGGTCGTCGAATTCGCCGACCACACGCGGGCGCAGGCGCTCGCGCGTCAGCCAGGCGTCAAACGGCGCCCGCACCGACGATGCCGGCCCGGGGATCAGCATCGGTGCACCGTCCAGGCAGTGCGGAAACGTGCCGTGCAGGCCGGCCAAGACCGCGGGCGCGGCGAAAAAGCTCATGGTCGACGTGCCCAACGGATGGTTGAAGGCCTTGACGCTGACCTTGCGCGTCAGCGGCTCGTCGGCGATCACCAGGTCGACCCGGCGCAGGGCCAGCAGGCCCAGCAGTTCGGCGAAGGTGCCTTCGCTGCACACCATGCGCACCGGCTCGGGCAGCTGAAGTGCAGGCTCGAGCAGCCGGTAGACCACAGTCTTGGCCACCGAGTCGGCCACCCCGACGCGAAAGTCGATGCTGGGGTGCAGGCCGCGCTGTCCGCGCAGCGTGGCCTCGAGTTCGCTGCCGAGGTGAAAGATCTCGTCGGCGTAGCCCAGGGCGACGCGCCCATCCTCGGTCAGTTCGAGCTTGCGCCCGCTCTTGCGGAACAGCCTGCGGCCCAGGCGGTCTTCCAGCAGCTTGATCTGCCCCGACAGCGTCTGCGGCGTGGTGTGCAGTTGCTCGCCGGCCTTCACGATGCCGCCGGCGTGTGCCGCGGCCCAGAAGTAGTGCAGGTGCTTGAAATTCATCGACGGCCCCCAACATGCGGTTTTCTCGAACTGATTAGTTCAAAAGTTCGAATTTACGCGAACTGATGCGATCCCTACAGTTCACTTCGTCAGCGTGCTTGCTGACGGTCATTCAGGAGAGATCGATGCGCATGAGCACCAAGAGTCGTTTTGCCGTCCAGGCCATGATCGACCTGGCCCTGCGCGAGCGCTCGGGGCCGGTCGCACTGGCCCAGGTCGCCTCGCGCCAGGGCGTGTCGTTGTCGTACCTGGAGCAGCTGTTCAGCCGGCTGCGCCGCGCCGGACTGGTGGAAAGCACGCGCGGACCGGGTGGTGGCTACGCGTTGGGCCGGCGTCCGACCGAGATCTCGGTGGCCGACATCGTCGACACGGTCGAGGATCAGCCGGTCGACGACGGGCAAGCGGGCAGCCGCATGCAGCTCACGCGTGAGCTGTGGGACGAACTCGACCAGGTCTTGCTGCGCCACCTGAGCCTGGTGCCGCTGCAGCAACTGGTCGACGAGCAGCGAGCCAAGGGCGGTGTCGACGAGGCTGCCGCGCCGCGCCGCGGGCTGCTGTCCGAGGCGCCGGTCAAACCGATCCGCACGACCGCACCGAACTCGGTGTTCGCGTTCGGTCAGTCGTTCGCCCGCTGAAGGTCAGAGGCGCAGTCGGGTACCGGGTTTGGTGGCCGCTGCGCCGGTCCGACCAGCTCGCACGGCGCTACTTGTACAACGACTGCGGCAACCACAGGCCGATCTGCGGGAACATGTAGAGCAGGGCCAGCGCCAACACCTGGATGCCCATGAAGGGCATCATGCCGGCGAAGATCTGGTTCAACGTCACGTGCTTCGGCGACACGCCCTTGAGGTAGAACGCCGCCATCGCCACGGGTGGACTCAGGAACGCCGTTTGCAGGTTCAGCGCCACCAGCAAGCCGAAAAACAGCGGGTCGACGCCGAACTTGGGTAGCAGCGGGATGAAGATCGGCATGAAGATCACGATGATTTCGGTCCACTCCAGCGGCCAGCCAGCCCAGGATGAAGATGATGAACTGGCTCAGCAGCATGAATTGCAGCGTGGTCAGCCCGAGCGAGAGAACCCACCGTTCGATGAGGTCCTGGCCGCCCAGCAGCGCGAATG
>JANOJJ010000660.1:0-7660 GCA_031408155.1 Rubrivivax sp. | reverse complement strand
ATTCGACAATTTCCTGGATCGTCTTCATGCCCGACCACAAGCCCGCGAAGCGGCTCATCGCGAACGCGTGCAGGCCCATGTCGAGGATGTCCTGCACGCCCGACGGAAAGAACACCGGCAGCCCGCAGGCCTTGAAGATGTGGTCGCTCTGGTGGGCGGCGGTGCTGCTCTTGGCCACATGGTCGTCACCGGCCACCGCGATCACGCCGCCGTGCTTGCTGGTGCCCGCCATGTTGGCGTGCTTGAAGACGTCGGAGCAGCGGTCCACGCCCGGGCCCTTGCCATACCAGATGCCGAACACGCCGTCGAACATCTTCTTGTCGGGGAACAGGTCGAGCATCTGCGTGCCCCACACCGCGGTGGCCGCCAGCTCTTCGTTGACACCGGGCTGGAACACGATGTGCTGCGCCGCCATGTGCTTCTTGGCCTGCCACATCGCCTGGTCGTAGCCACCCAGCGGGCTGCCGCGGTAGCCGCTGATGAAGCCGGCGGTGTTGAGTCCGGCCAGCGCGTCGCGCTGGCGCTGCAGCATCGGCAGGCGCACCAGCGCCTGGGTGCCGCTCATGAAGGCACGCCCTGTTTCCAGGGCGTATTTGTCGTCCAGCGTGACGCTCTCGAGGGCCCTGCGAATGGCGTCTGGCAGTGGTGCGTTCATGGCGGTCGGATGCAGCAGAGGTGGCCGGCAGTTTAGGCGCAAGCGCCATTCATGTCTTTTCTTTTGATGCCCGTACAGGCATGCTTGGCGCAACGGATGAAGCCGTTTGCAGCGATTGGAGAAAGAATAGTGCTCAAAAAGACAATATCAGGGAAAACCAGCAAACCCGAGCCCGAGCCCGAGCTCGACGAGCCCCATGGCAGCTCGCTCGACCGCTACGACGTGGCCATCCTGCGCGAGCTGCAGGCCGACGCGCGGCTGACCAACACCGAGCTGGCCACCCGCATCGGCCTGTCGGCAGCGCCGACCTGGCGGCGCATGCGGTGGCTCGAGCAGCAGGGCTACATCACCGGCTACCGGGCCGAGCTCGACCGGCGCAAGATCGGCCTCGGCGTGCTGGCCTTCGTGCGCGTGGACGCCGAGCGCAACAACGCCGACGCCACACGCGCGCTGGAACAAGCCATCCGCGCGCTGCCCGAGGTGGTGTCGTGCCACTACATCAGCGGCGCCGGCACCTTCGAGCTGCACGTGGTGGCGACCGACCTCGACGCCTATTCGCGCTGGACGATGGACAAGCTGTTCACGCTGCCCAACGTGAAGGACCTGCACACCAGCTTTTCGCTGGGCGACGTCAAGTCGGGCGCGGCGCTGCCGTTGCGGCACTTGGCCGGGCCGCGCTGATGGTGCATGCGCTACCCTTCGCCCATCCGTCGTCCACGCCGAGGGTCCGATGCGTCGCCTGCTGGATGTGCTGCTGACCACCGATGCCGCGCAGCGCACGCGGCTGGTGCAGGCTGCCATGGTCGTGGTGGCGATGTCGACCGGCGCACTGGCGCTGTCGTTGCTGGCTGCCATCGGCCAGGCGCCGCTGCGGCCGGTGCTGCTGTGGGTGCTGCTGGCGCCTGGCGGCATGGCGCTGCTGTTCATGGCCATCCGCAGCGGCTGGTCGCGCCGCTTCGTCGACCCGTCGCTCACGCTGGCGCAGATCGTCGGTGGCAGCACGGCCTGTGCGCTGGCCTACGGCCTGGCCGGCGCCGTGCGCGGCGGCGTCTTCCTGTTGCTGATGGTGGTGCTGATGGGCGCGATGCTGTCGGCCACACCGCGCCAGATGCGCCTGGGCAGCGTGATCGCGGTGTTGGTGCTGGGCGCGGCCATGCTGCAGCAGGGCGCGCAGCGGCCCGGGACGGCCTGGGTCGAGGTCGTGCACTTCCTGCTCGTGGCCACCATGCTGCCGGCGGCGTCGGTGCTAACCTCGCACCTGGCCGACATGCGCCAGCGCAGCCAGCGCCAGCAGCAGGACCTGGAGGCTGCGCTGGTGCGCATCCGCGAACTGGCCACGCGCGACGAGCTGACCGGGCTGGTCAACCGACGCCACATGCGCGACTTGATGGAGCAGGAGCACCAGCGCTGCATCCGCTCGGGCCGCAACTTCTGCCTGGCGGTGCTCGACATCGACCACTTCAAGGTCGTCAACGAGATGCATGGCCGTGGCGTCGGGGACGCCGTGCTGCGCAGCGTCGCGCACGAGGCGCTGCGCCGCGTACGCGCCGCCGATGCCTTCGCACGCTGGGGCGGTGACCGTTTCGTGCTGCTGCTGGCTGACGCCCGCAGCCCGCTGGCCAAGGGCGGCGTCGAGCGCGTGCGCACCGGCATCGGCAGCATGCACGTGGCGATCCCGGCTCGCGACCTGCGGCTGACCCTGTCGGCCGGGGTGGCCGAACATCACGCCGGCGAAACCGTCGAGCAGACGCTGGACCGCGCCGAGCGCGCGCTGGCCGACGCCAAGCAGCAGGGGCGCGACCGCCTGGCCACGGCGGGCTGAGAGGCCGAGACGCTCGGAGGCGACGGCGCCGCTATGCTCGCGGCCTTGTTAAGCCAGCCTTGGCGGGGGATTCGATGAGCCAAGCTCATGCCCGGCACCTGTTGCGCGTGCACCAGTTCCACGGCCTGCGTCCAGGCCCACGCCTGCTGGTGCTGGGCGCCGTGCACGGCGATGAAGTGGCCGGCATTCAGGGCATCCAGCGTGTGCTGGCCGAGCTCGACCAGGGCGCGCTGCGCATCACGCGTGGCAGTGTCAGCTTCGTGCCGATCACCAACCCGCTGGCGCACCAGCTGGGCCGGCGCACCGGCGAGCGCAACCTCAACCGCAACCTGCGGCCGACGGCGGTGCCGCAGGACTTCGAGGACCGCATCGGAAACGTGTTATGCCCGCTGCTCGACGCCCACGACGCGCTGCTCGACCTGCATTCCTTCCAGGGCCCGGGCGAAGCCTTCGTGATGATTGGCCCGGAGGACAACGAGGGCACGCTCGAGCCCTTCGCCCACGCTGCCGACGAAGCGCGGCTGGCGCTGCACCTGGGCGTGCGGCGCGTGGTCGAGGGCTGGCTGGGCGTGTACGAACAGGGCGTGGCGTGCCGCCGTGCGCGGGCGCAGCGCGTAGGCAGCGTGCTCGACACCGACCCGAACTATGGCGTCGGCACCACCGAGTACATGCGCTCGCGCGGTGGCTGGGGCATGACGCTCGAATGCGGCCAGCATGCCGACCCGCTGGCTCCTGCAGTCGCCCAGCAGGCGATCCGCCAGGCGCTGGCCCTGCTCGGCCTGGCCGAGCTGCCGCTAGCCCCGCCGCGCAGCAACCACGAGCTGCTGCGGCTGGTGGAGGTGACCGACCGGCTGCACGTCGACGACCGCTTCGTGCGTGAATGGTCCAGCTTCGACCCCGTTCGCGCCGGTGAACCGCTGGCTGTGCGGCACGACGGCCACCTCATTGCCGCGCCGGCTGATGGCCACATCGTCTTCCCCAACAGCAAGGCCGAGCCGGGCCACGAGTGGTTCTACTTCGCGCAGCCCAGCGGGCGGCGGTTGGCTTGAGCGCAGCCATCGACTGCGTGCAGGCGTCCGCCGGGCGCGGCCTGCCGCGACCCGGCGCGCGTTTGCAGATCCTTGGCGCTGTCGGTCCGATCGGTCCGATCGGTCGATTGGCCCGGCTGTTGTTGCGGCTGGCGCTGCTGCCATGCCTGCTGCAGGCCGGTCCGGCGCGCGCCGACCTGCCGCCGACGCTGGCCCGGCAACTGGCCGAGGCCGGCATTCCGGCCGCCGCGCTGGGTCTGGTGGTGGCGCCGGTCGGCCCCGGCGCGCGCTTCGTCGAGCACGGCGCTGCACGGCCGCTGCAGCCGGCTTCGACGATGAAGCTGCTCACCACCCTGGTCGGCCTGGAGCAACTGGGGCCGGCCTGGCGCGGCCAGTCACGCCTGCTCGCCGCCGGGCCGATCCGTGATGGCGTCCTGCATGGCGACCTGGTGCTGCAAGGCCAGGCCGACATGGACCTGAGCTGGCAGGCCCTGCAGGCCATGCTGCAGCGCGCCCGCCAGCGCGGCCTGAACGAGGTGCGTGGGGCCCTCGTGCTCGACCGCAGCGCGTTCCAGCCGCCGCGGCTGGACCCGGGCGCGCCGCCGTTCGACGAGTCACCCGAGTCGGGCTACAACGTCATCCCCGATGCGCTGCTGGTCAACGGCAACCTGCTGCAGGTTGATCTGTTCGTCGATGACCGGGGCCTGCAGGTGGTGCCCGTCACGCCGCTGGCCGGGGTGCGCTTCACGCACGAGATGACGCTGGTCGACGGCGACTGCAGCACCTGGAGCGACGGCTGGCTGGCGCCCGAAGTGCGTCCACCCAGGGCCGGCCGCGCGATGGACGTGGTGCTGCGCGGGAGCTGGCCGGCGCGCTGCGAGCGTGCGGTCGAGTTCAGCGCGCTCGAGCGCAACGACTACATCGGCCGCCTGGTGCGTGCGCTGTGGACCGGCCTGGGCGGGCGCTGGCGGGGGCCGGTGCGCGCCGGCAGCGCGCCTCCCGATGCGAGCCTGCTGGCCGATCACCAGTCGCGGCCGCTGTCGGAGCTGGTGCGTTCGATCAACAAACCGTCGGACAACGCCCTCACGCGCACGCTATTGCTGGCGATCGGCCGTGCCGCGCCGGGACAGCCGGGTGAGCCGACCCTGCAGCGCGCCGACCGTGCCGTGCGCAGCTGGTTGCGCGCCAAGGGCATCCCCGACGACGGCCTGGTGCTGGACAACGGCTCGGGCCTGTCGCGCAGCGAGCGCATCAGCGCGCAGCAATTGGAGGCGGTGATCCGGGCCGGCCTGGCCAGCCGCTGGGCCCCTGAGTTCCTGTCCAGCCTGCCGATCGTGGGCGTCGACGGCACCATGCGCAACCGCCTGCTTGGCAGCCCGGCCGCCGGCATGGCGCGGCTGAAGACCGGCACCCTGCGCAACGTGGTGGCGCTGGCGGGCACCATGACTGACGCCGCCGGTCAGCCGCTGGTGGTGGTGGCCGTGATCAACCACGAGCCGATCAATCCGCGCCAGTTGCGGCCGCTGCTCGACAGCGTGATCGACTGGGTGGCGCGCGCGCGCTTCGGGCCGCCGCAGCCGGCGCCGGCAGCCAGCGCGACGGCGGACCCGCCTTGAGGCCGGCCCGCGTGTGAGGCGACGGTACGCGCGCGGACCGCGGATCAGGGACTGGATGAAGCCACCCAGTTGTCGATCAGCAGGCCCGGCACGCGCTCGAATTCACGCTGGTTGTTGGTGACAAGCACCAGGCCCTCACTGCGCGCCTGGGCGGCGATGTGCAGGTCGTTCACGCCGATCGGGGTGCCTTGTCGTTCGAGCACCGCGCGGATGCTGCCGTAGTGGTGAGCTGCCCGCTCGCCGTAGTCGAGCACGCTCAAGCGGCTGCGAAAGTCCTGCACAACGGCCAGGTTGCGCGCCGGGTCGCTGCTTTTCTCTGCGCCGTGCACCAGCTCTGCCAGAGAGATCGCCGACAAGGCCATCTGCCCGTGGTGGCGGTTGAAAGCCGCCAAGGCCTCGGGCGGGCGGCGCTTGATGACGACGATGACGATGTTGGTGTCGAGCAGGAACTTGAGCATGCGTGGCAGCCTGTGCCGGTGCCTTCTGCAGCTACAGCGGGTCGCGTGCGGCCTGATCCTGGCTGGCGCGCTCGATCATGAAGTCCGGCGTGACCAGACAGGCGTCGGCCGCCGGCTTGAAGAAGCTGTCCCACACCTGGTCGGCCGGAGCGATGACCCGCTCATTGCCGACGACCCGCACATCGACCTTGCGCACATCGGCTGCAAAGCGCGCATCAGCCGGCAGCCGAACCGCCTGGCTGCGGTTGTTGGTGAAGACGGTGCTGGTGCTCACGTAGGGTTTTGGCTGTGGATATGGCGGCAGTATATGGCAGCGACAGGCGGGATCGACGGCGATTCAACGGCGCCCTCGAGTCGTGGCGGCGGACGCTGCTGATCCAGCGCGCCCCGGGAAAACGATCCCATTGACCAGCAACTTGGTTTCGCTCGATTTGTGGTGCGTCAGACGCCGACGAACTTGTCATATGCATAGTCGGCCCCTACGCGGCAGACAAGCCTCTTGCGACTCGAGGTGATCGCGTCTGGCGCCGGACAGGGACGCGTGGAGCCGCGCGCGCAAACGGAGGGGACATCATGACAAAGCGCCCGACTGCACTCTTATCCTTGGTTGTCATGGCAACGTTGGTCGGGTGCGGACCCGCCACGATGACCCGGACCCGAGTCGTCTTCGATGCCTATTCACCCGCAGACAGCCGTCAAACGAAGGATGGCGTCGTTGCCGAGCTGAAGTTCACTCGCGAGTACCCGCCTTCGTTCACAGCCACCGTGCAACGCTGCGACGCCGCTGGCCGACTGGTTGTCGGCAGCCTGGGTCAACCCGCGACTGAACGCGTGAGTTTGGCCAGGCCTGGCCAGATGTGGGAACAGGTCGCGCTGACCAACCACACAGACCATGTGCTGCGGCTCAATTCCGTGGTCATCCGCTTGTTCGATCCGTCAGGCAGCCAGATCGAGCCGCTGACCTGGGCCGACATCCAGGTCGAATTGATGGCCGTGCGGCCCTGCCAGTCGACAGCGCTTGCCGTCCAGCTGTTTCGCGTGAACAAGGTTTTCGATCGGAACATGGAGATCGTCCCGGGATCGACATCGACCTTCTGGCTGGCGTTCAGGCCGCCGTCGGCCCTGATGACCGGCACCTGGCGCTACGCCGTCTATGAAGTGCCTGTCCGCGTAGACAGCACCGGCCGGCCGACCAAGACGACCCAGTTCGACATGCGGGTGACGGCCAAGCAGGTCGTCGACACCTTGCACCGCGAGAACCTCCTTGCACCGGTGACGCTCGTCTCGTCGAAAGAGGTTTCCGAAGGCGGCAGCACCACCAGTACGAACAGCGCACCTGCACCATCGAGTCAGCCTGCTCCGGCCCCGACGGCGCGCGTAGCGCGGGACGCCGCGCCAGCACCTGCGGCGAAGTCCAGCCCCCCTGCCAACAGCGCGCCCGAGGCGCAACAGCCGTTGAACAAGGAACTCATTTCGCGAGCTCAAGTGCGATTGAAGGAGCTCGGATTCGACCCTGGCGGAACGGACGGGAGGATCGGTCCGCGAAGCACGGCCGCGATCAAGCGATTTCAGACGGCGCGCAAGCTGCCCTCCAACGGCGAGTTGACACCGGGCACGCTGGATGCGTTGGGGTTGGCGAAACAGTAGTCGACTTTCGTCGACCGGCAGTCAACCGCCCCACGGGATGTATTCGAGCCCGGTTGAGCTGAGCCCTGCCAGATTGACGTTGGTCGCAGTCAAGTCGAGTTCGCATGCAAGCAAGGCGAGTGACGCCTGGGTGAGTTCTCCGCTGTCGAGCAATCCGGTGAAGAAGGCCAGATCTGCTGCGGGAGGGACTGTGTCGACCACGTTGCGGTACACGGCGCGAACAAAATCGGCGTTGCCATGCGAGCCCGCAAGTTCGCTGAAGACCGACGAAGCGACCGCCGCTCCAACGAGCGCGCTGTAGCTCATTCCGGCGTCCAGCACAGCGAGTCCGAGGCCAACGATCGCCTTGTTGTCGACGTGCGATCTGCCGAACACGGTACCGATGATCCTTGCCACTCGACCTGCATTTCCGTCCATGTCGAACGACAGCGAGA
>JANOJJ010000599.1:0-3271 GCA_031408155.1 Rubrivivax sp. | reverse complement strand
CTGCTGGCCGCGCCCTTCTGGGTCGCGGTGCTGCGCATCGCCACGCCACTGATCCTGGGCACGCTGGGCGTGCTGCTGTGCGAGCGTGCCGGCGTGCTCAACCTGGGCATCGAAGGGATCATGGTCGCCGGCGCGTTTACCGGCTGGCTGGCGACGTACCAGGGTGCCGGGCTGTGGAGCGGCGTCGGCGTTGCGGCACTGACCGGCGCGGCCTTCGGCCTGCTGCACGGCTGGCTGACGGTCAGCCTGGGTCTGTCGCAGCATGTCTCGGGGCTGGGCCTGACGCTGCTGGCCAGCAGTCTGTCGAGCTTCGCTTACCGGGTGAGCTTTCCCAAGGTCGACAGCCCGCCCACGATTGCGTCCTTTGCGCCGCTGTCCGAGCTGCCGCTGCCGGTGCTCAACGCGCTGACCCCATTGACGCTGATGGCGCTGGCGCTGGTGCCGCTGGTGGCCTGGCTGCTGATGCGCACGCCGCTCGGACTGGCCTGGCGCATGGTCGGCGAGAACCCGGCCGCCGCCGAAGGCCAGGGCCTGAACGTGGCCGGCCTGCGTTACGGCGCCGTCGTCGCCGGATCGGCGCTGATGGGCGTGGCCGGGTCGTTCCTCACGCTGTCGGCCTTCAACGCCTTCTACTTCAACATGGTCAACGGCCGCGGCTGGGTCTGCGTCGCGCTGGTCGTCTTTGCGTCGTGGCGGCCGGGCAAGGCGCTGCTGGGCGCGCTGCTGTTCGCATTCTTCGACGCCTTGCAACTGCGCCTGCAGCAGGCCGAAGGTGGTGCCTTCGGCGTCGAGTTGCCCTACCAGCTGTACCTCATGCTGCCCTACGCGATGGCCATCGTGGCGTTGGTGCTGGTGGCGCGCCGCGCCGGCTACCCGCAGGCCCTGATGAAACCCTATCGCAAGGGTGAGCGCTAGGCGCTGGTCGTCGAGCAGGGCACGACCTGACAAAGATCATGCCTCGGCAAGCGTGCCGGCCCGACACTGCTGAGGCAACGCCAGGGCCCGAGGGCCTGGCCCACGTGTTTGTCCGCTCAGTCCCCCGCCCATGCCCGCACCCGCCGAGACCGGCTACCCCGATGCCGCCGCGACCTGGAACCGCCGCTTCGACGGCGACGGCTTTCTGTTCGGCACCGAGCCCAACGCATGGCTGCGCGAACAGGCCGGCGTCTGGCCGGCCGGCAGCCGCGTGCTGTGCGTGGCTGATGGCGAAGGGCGCAACAGCGTCTGGCTGGCGCAACGCGGTGTGCTGGTCGACGCGTTCGACATCTCGGCGGTCGGAGTTGCCAAGGCGCGCGGGCTGGCCGCGCGGCAGCGCGTGACGGTCAACTTCGAAGTCGCTGACTGCGACGGCTACGCCTGGCCGCAGGGCGCGCTCGACGGGGTGGCGGCGATCTTCGTGCAGTTTGCCGACCCGGGCCTGCGCGCACGACTGTTCGACCGCATCGTGCACGCCCTCAAGCCGGGCGGCACGTTGGTGCTGCAGGGCTACACGCCGCGCCAGCTCGAGCACCGCACCGGCGGCCCGCCGCAGGTGTCACACCTGTACACCGAAGCCCTGCTGCGGCAAGCCTTTGCTGCGCTCGACATCATCGAGCTGCGTGACTACGAGGCCGACGTGGCCGAAGGCAGCGGTCATTGCGGCCGCTCGGCGCTGATCGGCCTGGTGGCGCGCCGCCGCTGAACGCGGTCTGGCCAGAGCCCGGGTCCGCTCCCGAGATCGAGCGCGAGCCGGCGCAGGCGTAGACCCGGTGCGCCTGCGCGAGAAGTCGACCTTCGTCGTGCCGCGCTAAGCGGGCGCGCTCGGTCCGGCGCTGGCCTCAGGTCGCCAGTCCGGCCTGCGCGGCGGCCAGCCGCGCGATCGGCACGCGAAACGGCGAGCAGCTCACGTAGTCGAGCCCGGCACGGTGGAAGAAAGCCACCGACGCCGGGTCGCCGCCATGTTCACCGCAGACGCCGACCTCCAGCCCCGGACGCACCGAGCGGCCCTTGGCGACCGCCATTTCCACCAGCAGGCCGACGCCCTTCTGGTCGATGCTGCGGAAGGGGTCTTGTTCATACATCCCCATCTTCAGGTACTGCGGCAGGAACTTGGCCGCGTCGTCGCGTGAAAAGCCCAGCGTCATCTGCGTCAGGTCGTTGGTGCCGAAGGAGAAGAACTCGGCCTCGCGGCCGATGCTGTCGGCCACCAGCGCCGCGCGCGGGGTTTCGATCATCGTGCCCAGCTTGTAGGCCAGCGTGGCGCCGCGTTCGGCGAACACCTGCGCCGCCGTGCGGCGGATCAGCGCCGCCTGGACGTTGAATTCACGCACCGTGCCCACCAGCGGCACCATGATCTCGACCTTGACCTCGACGCCGTGCGAGCGCGCGTCGAGCGCAGCCTCGAAGATGGCGCGGGCCTGCATCTCGGTCACCTCGGGGTAGCTGATGCCGAGCCGGCAGCCGCGATGGCCCATCATCGGGTTGGCCTCGTGCAGTTCTTCTACCCGCAGGCGGATCTTGCCCAGCGACACCTTCATTTCGCGCGCCATCACTCGTTGGCCGGCTTCGTCGTGCGGCACGAATTCGTGCAGCGGCGGGTCGAGCAGCCGGATCGTCACCGGCAGTCCGCTCATGGCCTTGAAGAGTCCTTCGAAATCGCTGCGCTGCATCGGCAGCAGCTTGGCCAGGGCGTTACGGCGGCCTGCCTCGTCGTCGGCCAGGATCATCTCGCGCACGGCGTTGATGCGCTCACCTTCGAAGAACATGTGCTCGGTTCGGGCCAGACCGATGCCGGTGGCACCAAAGTGGCGCGCCATGGCGGCTTCCTCGGGCGTGTCGGCATTGGCGCGCACCTCGAGCCGCCGGTAGCGGTCGGCCAGCGTCATCAGCGCGCCGAAGTCGCCCGACAATTCGGCCTCCGTGGTGGCGATGCGGCCGGCGTAGACCTCGCCGGTAGAGCCGTTGAGCGACAGCCAGTCGCCTTCAGCGAAGACCTGCTCGTCCACGCTCATGGTGCGCGCCTTCGGGTCCACGTGCACCGCACCGGCGCCCGACACGCAGCACTTGCCCATGCCGCGCGCGACCACCGCAGCGTGCGAGGTCATGCCACCGCGCGCGGTGAGGATGCCCTGCGCCACACTCATGCCGCGCAGGTCTTCGGGTGACGTCTCCTGGCGCACCAGGATCACGGTCTTGCCCTGCCGGGCCCAGGCTTCGGCCTCGTCGGCATGGAACACGATCTGCCCGCTGGCCGCCCCTGGGCTGGCCGGCAGGCCGCGCGCGACGAGCTGGC
>JANOJJ010000597.1:0-7203 GCA_031408155.1 Rubrivivax sp. | reverse complement strand
GATTGCACCAGCGCCAGCGCCAGCGCCAGCGCCAGCGCCAGCGCCAGCGCTGCTTCGCCGTGCGCGGCGGCGCCGCCCGCCGCCCGCACACCGGCGCGGCGCACCTTCCTGTTCGGCCGCGCCTGAGGGCCTCAGAGGCCGGGATCCGGCGCACGTCAGGCGCTCGCGAGCGCGCGCCGCGGCAGCCGCACCACCAGCTCGGCTCCGCCCCGCGGATGGTTGCCGGCCAGCAACTGCCCGCCATGGCGCTCGATGATGCCGTAGCTGATCGACAGCCCGAGCCCGGTGCCCTTGCCGACCGGCTTGGTGGTGAAGAAGGGCTCGAAGATGCGCGCCAGGTGCTCGGCCGCGAAACCGGGTCCGTTGTCGTGGCAGCGGATCTCGACATAACCTTCATCATGAACGTCCGGTGCCAGCGTGATGGCCAGCGCCGGTGCGCTCTGGCCGGCGGCGGCGTCATAGGCGTTCTGCACCAGGTTCATCAGCACCTGCAGCAACTGGCCCGGGCTGCCCAGCACCACGCAGCCGGGTCGCGCCTCGTAGTGCACGGCGAACGACGGCGCCGTGCCCTTCTTCACCCAGTGGATGGCGCGCTCGATCACGCCGTCCAGGTCGACCCCGATGCGCTCCTCGCGGTCGACCGCCGAGAAGCGCTTGAGGCCATTGACGATGTCGGCCGTGCGCTGCGCGCCTTCGAGCGTGCCCTGCATCAGCGACGGCAGGTCGGCCGACAGGTGGTCGATGCGCAGCGTGCGCCGGGCCTGCGCCAGCTCGTCGGCACCGGCCCCGCCGTGCAGCACGGCCAGGTAGCGCTGCAGGCGGTCGATGTAGCGCTGCAACGCGTGCACGTTGCCGAGCACGAAGCTGATCGGGTTGTTCAGCTCGTGCGCCACGCCGGCCACCAGCCGGCCCAGCGAAGCCATCTTCTCGGAATGCAGCAGTTGCTGCTGGGTGCGCTTTAGCGCTTCGTGCGCCTCGCTCAAGGCCTGGTAGGCGTGTTTGATCTCGGCTGTCGGCCGGCCGACCAGCACATGGCCCAGCGGCTGGTCGCTGCTGCCCAGCCGCAGCGTGCAGTTGAAGTCCACCGTCACCGGAGCGCCGTCGGCCGCGCGCAGCACCAGCTCGGCGGAGGCACCCAGCCGGCGGCTGCTGCTGGCCTGCGCCAGCAGCGCGCGTAGGCTTGCTGCGCCGTCGTCGCCGTGCATCAGCGCAGCCGCGGCCCGGTCGCGCAACTCGGCATCGCTGCAACCCACCAGCTCGCGCAGCGCGGCGTTGGTTTCCTCTATGCGGCCCTGGTCGTCGCAGGCGATCAGGACATCGCTCATCGACGACAGCAGGCCGAAGATGAACTGCTGCGAGCGTTCGAGCTCTGCGTTCTTCTCCTCCAGCTCGATCTCGTCGTGCACCAGCTGCGAATAGACCTCGTCCATCTTGCGGATGACGTCGAGCCAGACCTCCTCGCCCACGCCTTCGAGCGCCGGGCCTGCGTGCAGCAGCAGCGGGTCGTGCGGGCCGATCAGGCCCTGCGTGCGGTGCGGGGGTGCGGGGGTTGAATCAGCCATGGCGAACTGCCGGCGAGCGGCAGTGGCGTGCAGACAGGGCCGCATTATTGGCGCGCCGCGCGGCGGCGGCCCATCAGCGGCTGCCGCCGCGGTCGCACGACCGGGTGCGACCAGGCCCTGCGGCGCAGCCGTGGCCCGGGGTCTCAGCGGTTCAGCGCCTCAGCGATTCAGCGACTTCAGCGCCAGCTTGATGCCATCGCTGACGCCGACGTCGGCCGGCAGGGCCTTGAGCGCGGCCTGCGCCTCGCGTTCGTTGTAGCCCAGCGCCAGCAGCGCCTGCACGATGTCGCTGCCGGACGCGGACAGGGCAACACCCGACGCGGGCAGTGCCAGGTCGGGACCGAGCTTGCCCTTGAGCTCGAGCAGCAGCCGCTCGGCCGTCTTCTTGCCGATACCCGGCACCTTGACCAGGCGCGCGCTGTCCTGCGCCGTCACCGCCTGCGCCAGGTCGGCCACGCTCAGTCCCGACAGCACCGACAGCGCGGTGCGCGGACCCACGCCGCTGATCTTGATCAGCAGCCGGAAGGCGTCGCGCTCGGGCGCGGTCAGAAAGCCGAACAGCACCTGCGCGTCTTCGCGCACCACGAAGTGCGTCAGCAGCGTGACCCGTTCGCCGAGGCCGGGCAGGTTGAAGAAGGTGCTCATCGGCACGTCGACCTCGTAGCCGATGCCGGCCACCTCCAGCAGCACCTGCGGCGGTGCCTTGCCGGCCAACTGGCCGCTGAGTCGTCCGATCATGCCTGCATTATTGGCGCTGGCGGGCGTTGGCTGCGCCGCTGCCGCGCCGGGGGCCCCGCGTAGCATGGCCCACCACCGCAGCCACCGACCGCCCTCCGATGCCGCTCCCGCCCTGGCTGGTGACGCAAAGCGACGTGATCGCGGCGCTGCTGCATGAAGGCGGTACGGGCCGCGACTGAGAGGCTGACATCGCCTGTGGCTGCACCTGCTCGATCGCGCCCCGGCGCCGTATCCTTGCCGGCCGTCAGCGTCAACCATTGCGGAGACAAGAGCCATGCGGACCCAGGTCGCGATCATCGGTGCCGGCCCCTCGGGCCTGCTGCTCGGCGCCTTGCTGCACAAGGCCGGCATCGACAACGTGATCGTCGAACAGCGCAGCCCCGAGTACGTGCTCGGCCGCATTCGCGCCGGTGTGCTGGAGCAGGTCGCGGTCGACCTGCTCGACGAAGCCGGCGTCGGCGCGCGCATGCACACCGAAGGCCTGCCGCACGAGGGCTTCGACATCTGCTTCGGCGGCAAGCGCCACCGCATCGACCTGTTCGGGCTGACCGGCAAGCGCGTGGTGGTCTACGGCCAGACCGAGGTCACGCGCGACCTGATGGACCACCGTCGCGCGATCGGCCGGCCCACGGTGTACGAGGCCGACGACGTGGCGGTGCTCGATTTCGACGCCATGGCGCCGTTCGTCAGCTGGCGCAAGGACGGCGTCGAACACCGGCTGGACGCCGATTTCATCGCCGGCTGCGACGGCTTTCACGGCGTTTGCCGCGCCAGCGTGCCGGCCGGCGCGATCACCCGCTACGAGAAGGTCTACCCCTTCGGCTGGCTCGGACTGCTGGCCGACGTGCCGCCGCTGCACCACGAGCTGATCTACGGCCACACCGAACGCGGTTTCATGCTGGCCAGCATGCGCAGCCACACGCGGGTGCGCTACTACCTGCAATGCGCGCTGAGCGACAAGCTCGAGGACTGGTCGGATGCGGCGTTCTACGCCGAATTTCGCCAACGGCTGCCGGCCGAAGACGCAGCGCGGCTGGTCACCGGGCCGTCGATCGAAAAGAGCATCGCACCGCTGCGCAGCTTCGTCGCCGAGCCGATGCGCTTTGGCCGCCTGTTCCTGGCCGGCGACGCGGCGCACATCGTGCCGCCCACCGGTGCCAAGGGGCTGAACCTGGCGGCCTCGGACGTCGCCTTGCTGTCACGCGCGCTGGCCGAGCACTACCGCGGCAGCAACAGCGGCATCGACAACTATTCAAAGCGCACGCTGGCGCGGATCTGGAAGGCCGAGCGCTTTTCGTGGTGGTTCACCCAGCTGATGCACCTGCTGCCCGACAACGGCGCCTTCGGTGCGCGCATGCAGCGCGCCGAGCTCGAATACCTGTTCAGCAGCCAGGCGGCGCAGAAGGTGGTGGCCGAGAACTACGTGGGGCTGCCGCTGGAGTAGTCGGGCAGGCTGCGCGGCCACGATCAGCCGCGCGCCAGGTCAGCGTAGAGCCCGGTGATCAGGTCCATGCTGCTCAGGATGGTCTCGCTGGCGTCGGCCACCACCAGCGTGTAGGACGGCTGGCCCTGCAGGTTGATGGCGGTCGAGAACCACTCCCATTGCAGGTTCACGGCCTCGAGTTCGTTCGCGATCTGCGCTGTGTTCTCGGGCGCGGCGCGCAGCGTGGCCAGGGCGCCGGCGAACTCGTTGGCGGCGCTGTCCAACTGGTCGAGGTTCTGCGCTAGATCGAGCTCCCAGGCGCGCAGCATGTAGCACTTGGCCAGGCGCTGCGACAGCATGCGCTGGCGGCCCGCGATGTTGACCAGCCTGGCCTGCGGCGTGCCGGCCTGGTCCTGCAGCAGCAGCACGACGTCTTGCGCGGCGAGCAGCAGGTCCTCGCTGCGCTGCGCCAGCAGGCGCGCGCCGGCCCGGCTGACGGCGCCGCCGGCAGTGCGGCGCACGGGCTGCCAGCGGCCGGCGACTCGGGCCAGCGCGAGTCGCGCCTGCGCTCCCGGCGCCGATTGGCGCAGGAAACTCAAGCGGGTGTCGAAGCGGCGCAGTGCGTCGGCGAGTTGCAGCCGCGAGTCCTCGGGCGTGACGTTCAGACCGAGCTGGCAATAGGCCTTGACGATGCGCTGCGTCAGCATGCGTTGGCGGCCAGCGACGTCGATCGCGGTGCCATAGTCGTAGGCTGCACTCGCCGGCCGCGGCGCTAGCCCGAGCAGCGAGGATGCCGCGCCCAACAGGGCCGAGCGGCGATTGATCGGTGGAACGGGTCCCATATCGCGCACTCCTGGTGTCTTCGTGCGGCGCCGGGGCGCTGCCCGGCGTCGTCAATACACGGGCATGCCGGCGGCCTGCAGCGCACGCAGCAGCAGCCGGGTGGCATCTTCGAGTGACTTGATGCCTGCACGGTGGTCGCCGGCCGACGCGCTTTCGGCGGCCCGCGTGCGCAACGCGCGCGCCTGCTGCGTGTACTGGTCCATCGTGGCGCGCACCGTTCCGGTCGGCCGGCGCTCGTCGAGCGTCATCTCGACCAGCTGCTCATGGCTCTGGTAGCGCTTGAGCTCGTAGGCGAATTCGTCGGCCGGGGTCTCGAACTTCAGCTCGATGGTTACGGTCTCGCCGGCACGCAGCGCGACCAGGGACTCGACCGCGATGCGGTAGGCCTCGGATAGCGCCTTGCCGGCGTCGGCGTGCCGTGCGCCACTGCTCAGCACCTGGGCGTCGGCCAGGTGCCGGTCGAGCGTGGCCAACGCCGGCGGCAAGGCCAGGCCGCGCGCCTGTGCCGAGGTGACGAGCGCCGTGCGGTAGACCGCGATCTGGTCGCGCAGCGCGGTGTTGCGCCGCACTTGATCTTCGTCGGTGGCAAGGTTGCCCGGGCGCGCACGCGTCACCTGCGTGGCCAGGCGCAGCGCCTCGTTGAGCTTGGCCTCGCTGTCGCTGTCTTCGGCCGCGCTGCGGGCCTCAGCCAGCAAGACGCGCACGCGCGCCAACGTGGTCTTGGCCTGGGCGTCAGCGCCGGCTTCGAGTTCCCGCACCTTCGGCGAACCGAGCAACTGCTCGATCAGCCTGGCCTTCTGCGCCAGCACCGACTGCCGCGGCGTGCCCTCGCGCGCCGGCTCGGCGGCGCGGCCCAATGCCCCCGATGCCAGCAGCACGACCACCAGCCAGCCGGCCGCGGCAAGCCGGAGCCAGTCGGCACAGCGGGGTGGGTGCGGCCGGTTCATGACGCGATGGCTGCGCAATGAGGCTCGATTCTGAGTCACCGGCGCACGCGTCGGCGTCCCGGCGGCGCTCAGAACGGGCCGCTGGCCAGCCAGCGCTCGATCTGCGGCTGGCGGTCGTTGCCCCAGAAGGGCTCGTCGTCGACGATGAAGAAGGGCGCGCCGAACACGCCGGCGGCGATGGCGGCTTCGTTGG
Source organism: Rubrivivax sp. (assembly GCA_031408155.1). Lineage (GTDB taxonomy): Bacteria > Pseudomonadota > Gammaproteobacteria > Burkholderiales > Burkholderiaceae_C > Rubrivivax. The sequence goes on along the minus strand of JANOJJ010000597.1, from coordinate 1,497 downwards.
CGCGCTTCAAGCGGTCTTTCCAGCGCACGTCGTTCCACACCCCTTCGGCTTCGGTCGCGTCGATGCCGGCAGCGGCGGCCAGCGCCTTCAGCGTGGCCACGTCGTTGAGCGCCAGGCCGCGCTGGAAGACCGCGCGCAGGCCGGCCTGGGCCCAGGCCGCGGCGGCGTCTTCACCGCGGCTGTCCTTCAACCACCAGAACAGGCGCGCCGCGTTCTGGGTCGGGATCGGAAACGGGTCGGGCAGCTGGCAGGGCAGTCCGTGAAAGCGCGCCGAGCGTGCAAAGTCGCGGATCGAGTACTCGCGCTTGATCGGGTAGGACATGGGCGACTTCAGCTCGGCAGCCTGAAACGTCACGCCGAGCAGGATGGCGTGGCGCTCGACCGTGCGGCCATGGCGCGCAGCCAGCCCATCGAGCCATTCGGACGCGATGTACGAGTAGGGTGACGAGAAGTCGAAGTAGAAGCGGACGGCTGTGCTCATCACGCCACCATAGACCAGCGGTGCGTGCGCTGTCCATCGGGCTCAACACTGCAAACTACACTGCAACGATGCGAGTGATGCACCTCGGCCGTCGCGGCTACGCCGGCATCGAAAGCGCGATGCGCGAGTTCACCGCCGCGCGCGGCGCCGACACCGACGACGAGCTGTGGCTGGTCGAACACGACCCGGTCTTTACCCAGGGGCTGGCGGGCCGGCCCGAGCATGTGCTGGGCGCAAGCGACATCCCGCTGGTGCAGACGCAGCGCGGCGGCCAGGTCACCTACCACGGGCCCGGGCAGGTCGTGGCCTACCCGCTGGTCGACCTGCAGCACCTGTCGATCTACGTCAAGCAATATGTCCACCGGCTCGAGGAAGCGGTGCTGCGCACGCTGGTCGGGGTCGGCGTGACGGGGCACCGCGTGCGCTCGGCGCCGGGCATCTACGTGCGTCTGGCCGACCCCTTCGACCATGCCGCACTGGCGCCGGCCGAGACCGGCGTCGACCCCTTCATCGGGCTGGGCAAGATCGCCGCGCTGGGCATCAAGGTGACGCGCCATTGTGCGTACCACGGCCTGGCACTGAACGTGGCGATGGACCTCGAACCGTACACCCGCATCAACCCCTGCGGTTACGCCGGTCTGCCGACGCTGGACCTGCGCACGCTGGGGGTGACGGTGGCCTGGGCTGACGTGGCCGACCGACTGCAGTTCGAGCTGCAGCGCCTGTTGGCACGGCCCTGACCAGCCCACGGCCACCCGCCGGCGGCCGTGGCCTGCAAGGCAGGGGTCTTCAGATCTCGCGCGGCTCGTCGGTCTCGGAAGTCGGCGGCACGACCTTGTCGACGTCCAGCGGCTCGGCGCTCTCGCTCGACACCAGCGTCGCGGCATAACCGACATAGGCCTGGGTACTGGCATAGGCGCTGGCCGGCACCTCGTTGCTGACTACCGGCGGCGTCACCGGCTCGGGATCGGGCCCGCTGCTGCCGCAGGCGGCGAGCAGGGCCGCTGCCAGCGGCA
>JANOJJ010000567.1:0-9792 GCA_031408155.1 Rubrivivax sp. | reverse complement strand
ACCGCCCACACGGTCAGCCCGGCAGCGCCAAACAGCAGCACGTTGACGATGAGCATCAATCCCACTCCCTGCCACGAGAAGCGTGTGTACAGGTTGCGTTCGATCCAGTCGTCCGGTGTGTTGTGGCCGTACTTGTCCAGCGTGTCCTGGACCTTGGCCTCGGCGCGGTAGAGCTCGCTGCCGGTCAGCAGCACTGCCTTGATGCCGCGTGTGACCGGGCTGTGCGGGTCGTCCACGGTCTCGCACTTGGCGTGGTGCTTGCGATGGATGGCCACCCATTCCTTGGTCACCATGCCGGTGGTCAGCCACAGCCACAGGCGGAACAGGTGCGACGGCAGGGCGTGCAGTTCGAGCGCGCGATGCGCTTGCGCACGGTGCAGATAGATCGTCACCGCAGCGATCGTGATATGGGTGAACACGAGCGTCACCACCAGCACCTGCCACCAGGAGGCCTGCAACAGCCCGCCCGACAACCACTGCACGACCGCGTCATGCACCGACAACAAGAAATCCATCGCCCATCCTTACCCATGCCCCAAAGTGGGGGCCGACAATTGTAGTGTCGGGTAACGACTGGCAATCAAATGAATTGTTCGAGTCGACCGCGTCGCTCCAACAAGCTCCCGACGAAGATCGCTCAAATCAAGCTCGAAGCAGCGAATTGGTCGCACGATCAGCGCCGTTGCCAGACGGCAGCGAAAAAGCCGTCGGTCTGCTGTCGATGCGGCCACAAGCGCAGCCAAGGTCCATCGACCAGCCCGTCGACTTGTGCAACATGGGCCGTCAACAACGCGTCGGCAGCCGGCATGGCGACGAATTCGCGACCATGTTCGGCCTCGAAGGCCTGGGCCACAGTCTGGTTCTCGGCCGACAGCAGACTGCAGGTGGCGTAGACCAGACGCCCGCCCGACTTCAGCAGGCGTGACGCGCTGGACAGGATGGCTTGCTGCTTGACCTGCAATTCGGCCACCGAGCCTGGGCTCTGTCGCCACTTCAGGCCGGGATTGCGCCGCAGCGTGCCCAGGCCGGAACAGGGCGCATCGACCAGCACGCGGTCGATCTTGCCGGACAGACGACGCACGCGATCGTCGCGCTCATGCGATATCTGTGCCGGGTGGACGTTGGACAGCCCACTGCGCGCCAACCGGGGCTTGAGCGCATCCAGTCGATGCCCCGACACGTCAAACGCATACAGCCGCCCTGTGTTGCGCATCGCCGCGCCCATCGCCAGTGTCTTGCCTCCGGCGCCGGCGCAGAAATCCACCACCATTTCACCGCGCTTGGGGTCGGTCAGCAAGGCCAGCAGCTGGCTGCCTTCGTCCTGCACCTCGACTGCTCCGGAGGTGAAGACATCGAGCTTGTTGAGCGCCGGCTTGCCTTGCACACGCAGGCCCCAGGGCGAATGCAGCGAGAGCTCGGTCGCGATACCGGCGTCGGCCAGCGCACGTTGGACCTCCGTACGCTTGGCCTTTAGCACATTGACGCGCAGGTCGAGCGGCGCCGGCTCGGCCAGGGCGTGTGCCAGCGGCCAGAACTCGTCGGCCGGCAGTTGTTCGCGCAGCGCCGTGGCCAGCCAGTCCGGCAGGTTGTGCCGCAATGGGTCGGGCAAGGCGCTGCGATCGATTTCGGCCACCTGCTCCAGCCAGCGCTGTTCGGTCGGGCCGAGCGCAGCACGCAGCAAGGTCGCGCTGCCAGGCCAGGCCAGGATGGCCAGCCGCCGCTCGAGCGCGCCGCTACCCGACTGCGCCAGGTGCTGCAACAGCAGACGCTGGCGCAGCACGGTGTAGGTGACCTCGGCCAGGGTGTGGCGCTCGCGCACGCCCAGCGCCTTGTGCCGGCGCAGGAAGGTCGAGACCACGCCGTCCGCCGGTTGATCGAGTTCGAGCACCTGCCTGAGCAGTTCGGAGCTCAGGTCGAGCAGGGCGTTGGGATGCATCGCCGACCTTACATCAGCACTTGCGAGGCCCCATCGAGCTGACGAACACGGCGCTGACAGAGCTGCAGACGGCCGTCGACAAACCAGCGCACCGACAGCGGATATATCACGTGCTCGGTGGCCAGCACGCGCGCCGCCAGGCTATGTTCGTCGTCACCTGGCAGCACCGGCACGGCCGACTGCATGACGATCGGACCATGGTCGAGTTCGGGCGTCACGAAATGAACCGTCGCGCCCACCAGTTGACAGCCGGCCTCGAGCGCACGGCGATGGCTGTGCAAGCCCGGGAATGCCGGCAACAGAGAAGGATGGATGTTCAGCAACCGGCCCTGGTAGCGGCGCACGAAATCCGCGCCCAGGATGCGCATGAAACCGGCCAGCACCACCAGATCGGGCTCGAAGCGATCGATCGTCTCGGCCAGGGTCGTATCGAAGGCCTCTCGGGTGGCCTGGGCCTTGTGATCGACAACCACGGTGGCGAACCCGTGCTCGCGTGCATGGACCAAACCGTGCGCATCGGCCCGGTTGGCGACCACCGCCACCACCGCAGCGGGCCACTGCTGCTCGGCGCAGCGCTGCACGATGGCCTGCATGTTGGAGCCGCGGCCGGAGATCAGGATGACGATGCGTTTCATGAGGGGGCCGGAGTGTACGACCTGAGACAATCGAGCCTTTCCTCACGCCGCCTGCGCCCACCATGCGATCCCGCGTCCTTTCCGGCATGCGCCCCACCGGCGCGCTGCACCTCGGCCATTACCACGGCGCCCTGAAGAACTGGGTCCGCCTGCAGGATCAGCACGACTGCTTTTATTTCGTCGCCGACTGGCACGCGCTGACCACGCACTACGAAGAGCGCGACGTGATCGAGAAGAACGTCTACGAGATGGTGATCGACTGGATCGCCGCCGGCCTGGACCCCGACAAGAGCACGATCTTTATCCAGAGCCGCCTGCCCGAGCATGCCGAGCTGTTCACGCTGCTGGCGATGGGCACGCCGCTGGGCTGGCTCGAGCGCGTGCCGACCTACAAGGACCAGATCGACAAGCTCAAGGATCGCGACCTCGCGACCTATGGCTTCCTGGGATACGCGCTGCTGCAGGCGGCCGACATCCTGATCTACAAGGCCACCTACGTTCCGGTTGGCGAAGATCAGTCGTCGCACGTCGAGCTCACGCGCGAGGTGGCGCGGCGCTTCAACCACCTGTACGGTCGCCTGGGCGGCTTCGAGGCCAAGGTATCTGCCGCGCTGGCCCGCTTGCCCAAGGACGACCAGCGCACCTACGACAAGCAACGCAAGGCTTTCGGCGAGACCGGCTCGGCCGAGTCCTGGGGCAAGGGCGAAGCGCTGGTCAAGCGCGCCGCGGCCGAGATCGACGGCTGGACTGACGACGAGACCGAGTTGTTGCTGGGCCACTTGCGCGGCAGCGGCAAGTCCATCCTGGTCGAGCCGCAGGCCCTGCACACCGAGGTGCTGCGGCTGCCGGGCCTGGACGGCACCAAGATGAGCAAGAGTTACGGCAACGCCATTCTGATGCGCGACGATCCGGCCGCCGTGGCAAAGAAGGTGCGTGGCATGACCACCGACCCCGCTCGCGTGCGCCGCAACGACCCCGGTGACCCTGACAAGTGCCCGGTCTGGCAGTTCCACCAGGTCTACAGCGATGCCGCCACCCGCGAATGGGCCGCCCACGGCTGCAAGACTGCGGGCATCGGCTGCCTGGACTGCAAACAGCCGGTGATCGACGCCATCGTCAAGGAGCAGCAGCCCTGGCGCGAGCGCGCGGCCGAGCTGACGGCCGACCCGAAGAAAGTGCACTGGATCGTCGAGATGGGAACCGAGCGCGCGCGCACGGTGGCCCGGCAGACGATGAAGGATGTGCGTGAGGCGATGGGACTGAACTATTGAGGCCCGCGATGGAACCCCTGCAGACGATCGAAGTCGCGCCTGGCAGCGCGGTGGCCGCCACCATCATCATGTTGCACGGCCTGGGTGCCGACGGCACCGACTTCCTGCCCTTCGCCGACGAGATCGACCTGTCGTCGGTCGGCCCGGTGCGCTGGCTGCTGCCACGCGCACCGGTGCGGCCGGTCACGATCAACGGCGGCGTCGCGATGCGCGCCTGGTACGACATCCTGGGCACCGAGACCGTGCGCCGCGAAGACGAGCCCGGGCTGCGGGAGTCAGCCGCGCAGGTGCATGCGCTGATCGAGCGCGAGATCACGCGCGGCGTGCCGGCACGGCGCATCGTGCTGGCCGGCTTCTCCCAGGGCTGCGCCATCACGTTGCTGGCCGGTCTGCGCTGCCAGCGGCGCTTGGCCGGGTTGGCCGGGCTGTCGGGTTACCTGCCGCTGGCGGCGCAAACCGCTGCCGAGGCCGACCCCGCCAACCGCGACCTGCCGATCTTCCTCGCCCACGGTCGCGACGACGGCGTGGTGGTGCCCGCACGCGGCAAGGCCGGTCGCGACCACCTGCAGTCACTGGGCTGGACCGTCGAATGGCACGAGTACCCGATGGAGCATTCGGTCTGCATCGAAGAAGTGGCGGCGCTGCGCCAATGGCTGCTGCGGGTGCTGGCCGACTGAACGACCTTCAGTGTCCTGCCGGCGACGTGTATACCGGCGCCGGCTGCGTGACGCGCCAGCCCGGCTACGGCCAACCCCGCCGCTGCCAGGCCGAGCGCGACGGCGCGCCGCAGGCGGCGCAACCAGGGCAGCAAGCATTCAGGACCGGCATTGATGCCGGTGTTGCGGGCCATCGGGGGCGACCATTTCAGCTCTCGAGTTGGATCTTGCGCTCGCGCGCTACCCGGGTCCAGCGCGCGATGTCCTCGCGGATGAAGCGGCCGAACTGCTCAGGCGTCATCGGCAGCGGCTCCACCGCTTCGGCCGACAGCCGGTCGCGCAGATCGGGCGCTGCCAGCACGGAGTTCAAGGATTCGTTGAGCAACTTCAACACCGGCGCCGGCAGACCGGCCGGCGCCACCACGCCGTACCACTGCTGGGCCTCGAAACCCCGGAAGCCGCTTTCGATCAACGTCGGCACGTCGGGCAACAACGCGTGCCGCGTCAGTCCGGTTACGGCCAGCGCCCGCACGCGGCCCGAGCGGATGTGCGGCAAGGCTGCCGCCAGGCCAGGGAACATGGTCTGCGTCTGCCCGCCGAGCAGGTCGGTGAAGGCCGGTGCGATGCCGCGGTAGGGCAGGTGCACGAGGAAGGTGTCCGTGGCCAGCTTGAACAGCTCCATCGTCAGGTGGGTCAGCGACCCCTGCCCGGCCGAGCCGTAGTTGACCTTGCCCGGCTGGCTGCGCAACAGCGCGATGAACTGCGCCAGAGTCTGCGCCGGTTGGTTGCTTCCCACCACCAGCACGTTGGGCGTGGCGCCGATCATGCCGACCGGGGTGAAGTCGGCCACCGCGTCGTAGGGCAGCTTGCTGCGCGTGGCCGGGCTGGTGCCGTGGGTGGCCACATAACCCTGCAGCAACGTATATCCATCTGGCGCAGCCCTGGCCGCGGCCTGGCACGCGATGGCGCCGCCGGCGCCGCCGATGTTCTCGACCACGATGCTCTGCCCGAGCAGCCGGGCCCAGCGTTCGGTGACGGTGCGGCCGACCAGGTCGCTGCCGCCACCCGCGGCCACGGGCACGATGTAGCGCAGCGTCCGGCTGGGGAATGCGAGCTGGGCGTGCAGGCTGCCGGCCAGCAGTGCAGACAGCGTGGTCAGCCAGGAACGGCGGCGCATCGTCGACTCCTTCAGGTCTCGAATCCACCGCCTTCGCGCACGGCCCGATGCTCGGCTGAAGTCAAGCTGGCCAGCAACGCCGCGGCCAGGTCGGGCGCCTGCGCGCGCGTCGCCACCGCTGCCGTGTAGACCGTCGCCAGTTCGAACTGCGCCGGCAGCACGGCCACCAGCTCCACGCCCTCGGTGTAGAGGATCTCGGTCACCTGCGTGCAGCCGATGGCCCCGGGCAGGCGCGCGCGCGCCATCTCGGCCATCGCAGTGGCGCCGTTCGGAAAGCTGCGCAGACGCGACTGCAGCGTCTGCTGAACGCCAAGCGCATCCATCACGCGGGCAAAGTGAATGCCGGCCGTGGCGCGCTGCGGGTCGGGCAAGTAGATCGCCTCGGCCGCCAGCAGCGCGGCGCGCAAGGCGTCGGCGCTCGACACGTCGGGCCGCGGTCGACCCTTGGGCACGGCCACGCCGGTGCGCACCCGGCCCAACGCGGCACGGGCATTGCCTCGCAAGCGTCCATCGGCCACCAAGGCGTCGACCAGGGCCTCGCTCAGCACCATCAGGTCACAGGGCTCGCCGGCGAGCAAAGCCTCCTTCATGGCGCCGACGGCACCGAAGCGGCCCTGGATCCGGCAGCCGTGGCGAGCCTCGAACGCCGGCTGCAGGGCCTTGACCAGGCCCTGTGCCGCGCCCGCAGACAGGATGTCGAGCTTGCGTGTCATCGACCAGATCCCGCTGCGAGCGCGATCGTCATTCCGCCTTCAGCCCCGCTGCACGCACGATGCGCGACCACTTGGCGATGTCGTCGTTGAGGTAGCGCGTGAACTCGTCGACGCCCATCGTCAGCGGCGCGGTGCCCTGCGCTGTCCAGGCCTTGCGCACGTCGGCATTGCCGGTGATGCGGCCGATTTCCGCGTTGAGCCTGGCCACGACGGACGCCGGTGTGCCCTTGGGCGCCATCACACCGAGCCAGATGGTGGCCTCGTAGCCCGGCACGCCGGCCTCGGACAAGGTCGGCACGTCGGGCAGGATCGACGAGCGATTCGGCCCGGTGGTGGCCAGCGCCTTGACCTTGCCGCCCTTGATATGTTCGGTCATCGTCGGAATGGCGTCGAACATCAGATCGACCTGTCCGCCGAGCACGTCGGTGCGCGCGCCTGCACTGCCTTTGTAAGGCACATGCAGGATGGCCACGCCTGCCATCGCCTTGAGCAGTTCACCGGCCATGTGATACGGCGTGCCGGGGCCCGACGAGGCGTAGCTCAACGCGTCGGCCTTGGCCCTGGCCAGGCGGATCACGTCGGATACGGTGCTCGCGGCCAGGCCGGAGCGCGCCACCAGCACCAGATCGGACGCATTGATCGGCGCCACGCCGACGAAGTCGCGCATCAGCTGGTAGGGCTTGTTCGGCAGCAGCGATTCGTTGACGGTGTGCGTGTTTGACATCACCAGCAGCGTGTAGCCGTCGGGCGCCGCCTTGGCCACGGCGTCAGTGCCGATCACCGAGCCGGCACCGGGACGGTTGTCGATCACGAAGGTCTGGCCGAGCGACTCCTGCAGGCGCTGCGCGATGAAGCGGCCGTAGACATCGGCCGAGCCGCCAGGCGCGAAAGGCACGATCATGCGCACCGGCTTGTTCGGGTAATCCTGCGCACGGGCCGGGCCGGCGCCGAGCAACGCGACCGTGGCAAGGCTCAGAACGGCGCCCACGAAGAGTCGGAATCGCAGCGCTGACATAGGTCTCTCCTGCGGCTCGGAGCCGCCATCTTGGGCCGGATTGGTTGGTATTGGCTCGACGCTTGCGGGGACTGTAGCGGCAGCCTCCGAGACGGTCAACGAAGGACTTTCCCAGACCCGTTCAACGTTGGCCGACACGGCCGCGCCGAGGTCAGCGACCGAGCATGTTGGTGCGCACGTGCAGCAGGTGCAGCAGGCACAGCGCACGGGCACGATCGGCGTCGCGATCTTTCAGTGCCGCCACCAGCGCGCGGTGCTCCTGCTGGTATTCGAGCCGACGCTCGGGGGTGGCGCTGCGCTGCTTGAGCATGCCCCATTCGCCCTGGGTGCGGACCTCGTTCATGAGGCGGAAGACGGCGCCGATGAAGCTGTTGTGCGCGGCGTCGGCGATCGCTTCGTGGAGTTGTGCGTCCCAGATCTCGAACGCCTCGAGCGTGGTCGCCGCTTCGGCTTGCGCGCTGCACTCGTCCATGCGCTGGAAGTCCGCCGCAGTGGCGTTGCCGATCACCATCTCGACGATCGACGGCTCGAGCACCAGGCGTGCGGCCATCAGTTCGGCCGGGCTGGTGGCCTGCAGCGGGCCGGCCGAGGCCATGTCGACCAGGGCCTGCTGCACCTGTTGGGCCACGTAGGTGCCGCTGCCCACGGTCTGAGTGATCAGGCGACGGCGCTTGAAGTCGCCGAGCACGCGGCGCACGGTCGAGCGCGACAGGCCGAACTGCTCACCCAGCAGCCGCTCGGTCGGCAGCCGTTGCCCGGCCCGCCACTGGCGCGAGCGCAGCTTGTCGAGGATGACCTGGCGCAGCGCCTCGGCGTTGTCAGCAACGGGCGCTGCGGTCGCTGAGGTCACGTTGGCGGGCGGATCGGCGGGGGCGGTGGAATCGGTTCGCACAGCGCGCAGATGATACCGAGCGGCACTCCGGATTGCCAACTTGGCAGTCCATTGGTATGGTTTGGTTCCATCCTTCCGCAGCCAAGGGCACCGCGTGCGACTGGCCACTTACCAAGCCGCCGGCGAACGACACGTCGGCCTCGTCGACGGCGACCGCATCACCCCACTGGCGCTGCCCCCGCAGGCTCTGATAGACGGCGTGCTGGCCGTCGTGCGGCTGCTGGCTGACAGCAGGGGGTTGCCGGTTGCGGCCGGGCCGGCGTTGCCGTTGACTGCGGTGCATCTGCTTGCGCCGCTGCGCCCAAGACGCAACATCTGGTGCGTAGGGCGCAACTACCACGCGCACGCCAAGGAGTTGCGCGAAACGGTGTTCAAGAGCAGCCCGGCAGACACGCAGGCCTGGCCCATCGTCTTTACCAAGGCACCTGAGTGCGTGGTCGGGCCGGGTGATGACGTGCGCCTGCCCGGCGCTGCGGTGTCGTCGCAGATCGACTACGAAGCCGAGCTGGCGATCGTCATCGGCCGCGGCGGGCGCAACATCACGCGCGCCGACGCGATGGGCCATGTGTTCGGCTACACCATCGTCAACGACGTGACGGCGCGCGATGTGCAGATGCGCCACCAGCAATGGGACCTGGGCAAGAGCTTCGACACCTTCTGCCCGCTGGGCCCGTGGGTCGTGACGGCCGACGAACTGGACGGCCGCGATACGCGCGTGCAGTGCTGGGTCAACGGTGAGCTGCGTCAGGACGCGCGCACTTCCGACCTGATCTTCGACCTGCCGACGCTGATCGAGACCTGCTCGCGCGGCATCACGCTGCTGCCCGGCGACATCATCGCCACCGGCACGCCGGCCGGCGTGGGCATGGGCTTCACGCCGCCGCGCTGGCTGCGCGCCGGTGACGAGGTGCGCATCGCCATCGACGGCATCGGCGAGTTGAGCAACCGTTTTGTCGAGCACACCGGATGACACCGACCCGACGCCACCTGCTGGTCGCCGGCACGCTGGCTGCAAGCTGGCCTGCCTGGGCGCAATCGACCTGGCCCGACAGGCCGATCACGATGATCGTGCCCTTCCCGCCCGGGGGTGTCGCCGACACCGTGGCGCGGCCGGTGGCGGAGTCGCTGTCGCGCGAGCTCAAACAGACGGTGGTGGTCGAGAACCGCGTCGGCGCCGGCGGCGCGCTGGGCATGGGCGCCGCCGCTCGTGCGCCGGCCGACGGCTACACCTTGCTGATGAGCCTGAGCTCGATCTCGATCCTGCCCGAGGCCGACCGCATTCTCGGTCGCCGCCCAGCCTACACGCTGGCACAGCTCAAGCCGATCGCGCGCTTCACGGCCGATCCCACCGTGCTGGTGGTGCGCGCCGACGCCCCGTGGAAGACGCTGGCCGAGTTCGTCGCCGCGGCGAAGGCCCGGCCGGCGGCCTACAACTACGGCAGCTCGGGCCCCGCTGGCACGAAGAGCTTGTACGTGCGCGTAAGCCCGGCGGTTGTG
>JANOJJ010000565.1:0-14998 GCA_031408155.1 Rubrivivax sp. | reverse complement strand
CTGCTGGGGTCGCCGGGCTGGCAGTGTTCTACGTCCTCACCCCGATCGGGTTGCTGGGCAAGCGGCGCGTCTGCGAGAGCCTGTCGGTGCAGTGGTTCGCACGCACGAATGCGCTGACGCCAGCCGAGACGCGGGTGCTCGAAAAGCTGTGCCAGGGGCTCGACCCGCGCGAGGTGGCCGACGAGCATGGCGTGGGCCTGGCCACGGTACGCACGCAGATCGGCTCGATCCGCGCCAAGACCGGTACCGAGAGCATCCGCGACCTGGTACGCCGGGTCGCGGTGCTGCCACCGATGGTGAGCTCGCTGCGCGCAGCGGCTTGATGTAACCCCCCGAAGCGGCCTACGGCCGCCTCCATCGGGGGGGCGACGCCAGCGGACCAGCAGAGCCGCATCCGAGGCGTTTGCTTGCGGGCGCCGGCTGACGGGTCTCAATGCAGGCTCGGGTCTTTCTCCGGCCCGGCCACTACGCCGCGGTCGTGCAGCTCGCCGATCGCGGCAGCCGACAGGCCCAGCACCTGGTGCAGCACCTCGTCGGTGTGCGTGCCCAGCAGCGGCGCCGGGCTGACGGGCGCTCGATCCAACCCGCTCAGGCGCACGGCCGAGCCGGCCGCCAGATGGGTGCCGACCCCGGGGGTGTCGAGTTGCTCGAAGATCGGGTTGGCCAGGCTCAGCCGGGCGTCTTCGGTCAGGCCCTGCTGCACGCTGCGATACGGCCCCCAGGTCACGCGGTGCGCGTCGAGCACCGCTGCCACCTCGGCATAGGGCCGGGCCACGAACCAGGGCTCGAACAGCGCGGCCAGCGCGGCGCGCGCTGCATAACGTCCAGTTTCATCGGCAAGGTCGAGCGCCAGGCGGGCCTGCAGCGCGGCTACCTCAGCCTGCAGGCCACAGGCCTTGACGAGCGAGGCCCATTGGTTGGTCGAGATCGCCGCCACCATCACGCGCCGGCCATCGGCGCAGCCGAAATCGCGACCGAAGGCACCGTAGATGTGGTTGCCGATGCTCGGCCGGTCCTGCTGCAGCAGCTCGCTTTCGGCCAGCACGCCCAGGTGCGACAGCAGGCCCAGCGCGATGTCGGACAGGGCGATCTTCAGCTCCGCGCCCAGGCCGCTGCCCTGACGCCGGTGCAGCGCCGCCACGATGGCAAACGCCGCCTGGTAGGCGCAGGCGATGTCCCAGGCCGGCAACACGTGGTAGACCGGCCGCCCGGGCGACCCGCCACCGGTGCTGTAGGGGTAGCCGCTGACGCTGTTGACGGTGTAGTCGACCGCGTTCGAGCCGTCGCCGTTGCCTTGGATCGTGCAGCTGATCAGGTCGGCGCGCCGCCTGGCCAGCAGTTCGTGCGCCAGCCAGGGCATGCCGATGTTGGTCAGCAGCACCCCGCCGCCAGGCCCGGGGGCGGTGACCAGCGCCTGCACCAGCTCGCGTCCTTCGGCGCGCTTGAGGTCCACCGCCAGCGATCGCTTGCCCTTGTTGAGGCCAGTCCAGTACAGGCTGCGGCCATGCCCTTGCGGGTGCGGCATGCGCGGCATGCGGGCGTAGTCGATGCCACCGCCGATCAGGTCGACGCGAATCACGTCGGCACCAAACTGGGCCAGCGTCAGCCCGGCCAGCGGCGCGGCGATGAAGGCCGAGCTTTCGATCACGCGCAGCGGGGCGAGCAATGGGTAGGTCATGGGTCAGGCCCGCTCGACGACCGCCGCGATACCCTGCCCGGCACCGATCGGCGGGCGCAGCGGGGGGGCGAGGGCGGCTCTTGCCATGGCGTTGCTCCTGGGCGGTCAGTGCGACACGCAGGCCTGGCGTGAAGCGGGATGGGTGCTGGGCGAGAGAAGGGCCGGGGCCCACGCGGCGCCGACAACCAGGTCCGAAGGGCAGCTTGCCTTTGATTGTGCGGGCACTGTTTGCTTGGTCAACCAGGGTCGGACCGAACACGCCGACGACTCGCGCTTCTTCGCGCGACGCAGCTTCACGGCCGGCGCGCCCCAGCGCGACTTTGCACAGCTTCACGTCGCCGCGGCCAACCACTTGGCCCGCTGCCGCGTTGTGCACCGATGCCCCTGCACATCACTCCCGACGAGGCCGTTGGCCGGCGCGGCGTGCGACCGCTGGCCGCCCTGCTGGTCATGGCGCTGTTGGCTGGTTGCGTGATCCAGCCGACCCGGTACCCGTACCGCTACGGCCCCCCGCCGCCGCCGGCGGCGAGCGCGCCGCCGATGTACTTCTACCCCGAGCGCGGCCAGGCCGAGCCGCAGCAGGACCGTGACCGCTACGAGTGTTATCGGCTGGCGGTACGTGACAGCGGCGTCGACCCCGGCATGACGCCGGTCAGCCGCGCCTGGTCGCCCGCTCCACCGGTGCGCCGCGACGGGGCTGATGTGGTGGGCGGCGCTGCCACCGGCGCGATCCTTGGTGCGGCTGTGTCGAGCCCGCGCCATGCAGGCCAGAATGCCGTCATCGGGGCCGTCTTCGGCGCCATGCTCGGTGCCGTGGCCCAGGAGTCGCGAGCCCAGTATGCCGAGGCGGCGCAGGCCCGCCAGGCCGAGGCTGCGGCGCGGGCCAGCCTACCGCTGGACAACTTTCGCCGGGCGATGGGTGCTTGCATGCAGTCGCGTGGCTATTCCGTGGGGTGACATCCATGAATCCGTTGAAGCTCGGTGCGCAACGCACGCTGCTGGTCGTGTTGGCCCTGATCATGGCCGTGCCGGCACTGGCCGGCGCAGACGTTCGAGGCTCCGGCAACGACCGCAGCGACCGTGGCTCCCGCAACGACAGCAGCGACCGGGGCGACCGCCGTGGACGCGACGACCGCGTGCGTCCGGGCGACCACGGCCGCCCCGGCCCGCGCGATGACCGTTGGTACGACGGCGCCCATGGTCACAACCACCGCTACCTGCCGCCGGGTCGCGTGGTGGTGCTGCCGCCGCGGCCGGCTCCGGTGTACTGGGGCGGCATGAACTACCGCTACTGGGACGGTGTCTGGGCCACGTCCGGCCCGCGCGGCTGGGTCACCGTGCGCCCGCCGCTGGGTATCGTCGTGGTCGACCTGCCAGCCTGGCGCACCACCTTGGCAATCGGTGGGCTGGCCTATCTGTACGCCAACGGCGTGTACTACCGTGAGCGTGCCGAAGGCGGTTATGAAGTCGTGCCGCCGCCGCCGGCGCTGCCCGACCCGGCAGCACCGGACCGGACTTTCGTCTACCCGCGCCAGGGCCAGAGCGCGCAGCAGCAGGCCGGCGACGAATACGAGTGCCACCGCTGGGCAGTGACGCAGTCCAGCTTCGACCCCACTGGCGCAGCCACCGGCCAGTCGACGCTGTCGACCAGTGGCCGCAGCGACTACCAGCGCGCACGCGCCGCCTGCCTCGACGGGCGGGGTTACACCGTGCGCTGAGACGGCAGCAGTCCGGGTCGGTACGACATTGCCGACAATGGCGGCGTGTCCTTGCCCATCGATCGACCCGCCCGCGTGCCGCTGGGCCTTTGCCTGAGCCTGGCGCTGCTGATTTCGCCAGTGCAGGCCCGCGCCGACGACGTGATCGTCGCCGTGGCGGCCAACTTTGCCGGCCCGCTGGCGCAGATCGGTCTAGCCTTCACCGCCGCCACCGGTCATCGGCTCAAGGTCTCGCCGGGGTCCACCGGCAAGTTCTACACCCAGGTCGTGACCGGCGGCGCGCCGTTCGAGGTGCTGCTCGCCGCCGACGTCGAAACACCGAGCAAGCTGATCGCAGCCGGTCATGCCGTGGCCGGCAGCCAATTCACCTATGCCGTCGGCCAGCTCGTGTTGTGGAGCGCGACGCCGGGGCTGGTGGACGATCAGGGCGCCGTGCTGGCCGGCGGCCGCTACAACAAGCTGGCCATCGCCAACCCCAAGGTCGCGCCCTACGGCAAGGCCGCGCTGGACGTGCTTGCGTCCCGCGGCCTGAGCGCTGCCGTGACGCCGCGGCTCGTGGTCGGCGACAGTGTGGCGCAGGCCTACCAGTTCGTGCTGACCGGCAATGCCGAGGTCGGCTTCGTTGCGCTGTCGCAGGTGGCGCTGCCCGGCAAGCCGGTGACGGGCTCGATGTGGCGGGTGCCGCAGTCGCTGTACGGCCCGCTTCGGCAGGACGCGGTGCTGCTCGCGGCGGGTGCGAACAAGCCGGCGGCACTGGCGCTGCTGGCCTTCCTGCAAGGCCCGGCGGCCCGGGCCGTGATCGCAGCCTACGGATACGCCTTGTGACCGCCGCCGACTGGATGGCCGTGCGCCTGACGGCCGAGCTGGCCACGTTGACAACCGTGGTCTTGCTGCTCGTCGGCACGCCGCTGGCCTGGTGGCTGTCGCGCACCGGCTCGGCGGCCAAGCCGGTGGTGGCATCGCTGGTGACCCTGCCGCTGGTGTTGCCGCCGACGGTGCTGGGCTTTTACCTGCTGCTGCTGATGGGACCGCAGGGGCCGGTCGGGCAGCTCACGCAATCACTCGGGCTGGGCCGATTGCCTTTTACCTTTGCCGGGCTGGTGGTGGCGTCGGTGCTGTATTCGCTGCCCTTCGTCGTGCAGCCGCTGCAGCAGGCCTTCGACGCCATCCCCGAACGCGCGCTGGAAGCCGCTGCCACGCTGCGTGCCGGGCCCTGGGACCGCTTCTTCAGCGTCGCCTTGCCGCTCGCCCGGCCCGGGCTGCTGACGGCCAGCGTGCTCGGCTTCGCGCATACGGTGGGCGAGTTCGGCGTGGTGCTGATGATCGGCGGCAACATCCCGGGCGCCACGCGCGTGCTGTCGGTGGCGGTGTACGAACATGTCGAAGCCACCGAGTTCGCCGACGCCCACCGCCTGGCCGGCGGCATGGTGGTCTTCGCGCTGTTGGTGCTGGTCACGCTGTACGTGGTCAATCGGCGCCGGCCGGCGGCAGCCGGGAGCACACCATGATCGAAGCCACGTTGCGCCTGCCGCGGCGCGACTTCACGCTGGACGTCGCGCTGCGCCTGCCCGACCAGGGCGTGAGCGCCTTGTTCGGTCCCTCGGGCTGCGGCAAGACCACCGTGCTTCGAGCCCTGGCCGGCCTGGAGCGGGCGCAGGGTCGCGTCGCTCTGGGCGATGCGGTCTGGCAGGACGACGCCGGTGGCCGCTTCCTGCCCACCCACCAACGGCCGCTGGGCTACGTGCTGCAGGAGGCGGCGCTTTTCCCGCACCTGAGCGTGGCGCAGAACCTCGACTACGGCCGCCGGCGCAGCGCCGACTCGGGACGCATCGCGCTCGACCAGATCGTCGCGCTGCTCGGCATCGCGCACCTGATGGCCCGCGCACCGGCCACCTTGTCGGGCGGTGAGTGCCAGCGGGTGGCGATCGCGCGAGCGCTGGCCACCGGACCACGCCTGCTGTTGATGGACGAACCGCTGGCTGCGCTGGACGCCGAGCGCAAGGCCGAGTTGCTGCCTTACCTCGAACGCCTGCATCGCGAGCTGCAGTTGCCGGTGGTCTACGTCACCCACTCGATGGACGAGGTTGCACGGCTGGCCGACCACCTGGTGATGCTGCAGGCCGGTCGCGTCCAGGCCGCCGGCCCGTTGGCCGAGCTGATGGCCCGGGCCGACCTGCCGCTGACGCGCCGCGACGACGCGGGAGTCGTCATCGACGCCCGCGTGCAGGAGCACGATGCGCCCTACGGCCTGATGCGCGTGTCGTTTGCCGGCGGCGAGCTGTGGGTCGGCGAATCGGGCGCTGCCGTCGGCCAGACCGTGCGCGCCCGCGTGCTGGCGCGCGACGTGAGCGTCACCCGCCAGCCGCCGCAGCAGACCAGCGTGCTCAACGTGCTGCCGGTGCGCCTGCTGGCGCTGCAGGTCGATGGCCACACGGCGCTGTTGACGCTGGCCCCGGGCGGCGGCGGCGCGCCGCTGCTGGCGCGCATCACGCGGCGCAGTTGCGAAGCCCTGGCCTTGCTGCCGGGTGACGCCTTGTACGCACAGATCAAGGGCGTGGCGCTGATGTAGGGGCGCGCGACCTGGCGGGTCAGCCTCACAGCCCGTGCGCGGCGGCGGCATGCGAAAGCCCGCGCAAGGGTCCTCCCGCCGCACCCCCGGCGTGATCCACAGGTAGGTGTAGGGCTCGCCTTCTGCGGTCCAGCCGGGCTCGCCGAAACCCACGCTCACCACGCGTGCGCGCGGTTCGACCTGAAGCAGCACTTGCGGCACGCCGAATTCGAGCCCGACATGGCCGTTGCCGGCCACCAGCACCGCAGGCCGCCCGCCCGAAGCTTGCAACGCCAGCGCCATGCTGGCGTCGCGCGAGCGCTGCGCGGCACGCATGGCCGGCAAGCGGGTGGCCGGCAGGTGGCCGCAGTGGCCGGCCACCATCTCGGCGTCGAGCGCGGCCTGCGCCTTGTCGGTCAGGGCAGCGGCTTCGAGCGGCTGGCGCAGCTCGAGCGGCCAGGCGGTCGGACCTTCGCGCGAGATCTGGCGCACCAGCGTCAGCGCAGCGTTGCCGCCGAGCACCGGCAGCCCGGCCGCGAGCACCGGCGCGAACAAGGCCTCGTACAGCGGCCAGCCCCAGGACTTGGCGTCGAAGCCGGCGGCGACGAGCTGCCCGCGCACATCGGCCCCGGCGGCTACGCGGGCTCCGCGCGGCAGGTGCTCGGCGACCACCACCGCGCCCGGCCCGAGCTCGGCGATCAGGGCCCCGCGGCGCTGGTGGTGGTGCGGGTTGTCGTGCTGCTCACCGAGCAGCACATGGTCGGCCGACTGCAGCGCCGCCAGCAACTCGGGCCGGGTCACCTCGTGACCGCCGGCGACCTCGATGATGCGGTCGGGTGGATCGCCAAAATGGGCACAGGCGCCGGGCAGGGCGCTTGCAGCCACGGCGGTCAACCAGCGGCGTCGGCTCAGGGCCGATGCCGCCGTGGGCGGATGCTGTGAATGCTGGCAGGGGTCATGGTGCATGGTGGGCTGATTCTGGGCCCCAGGTCATTTCGCCGAGGTGTCGAGCGGCGCCTGTCCGCACAGCGGCACGCACGCTCGCCAGCGGGCCAGGGGCTTTGCAGGCCGTGGCCGGCACTCGACGATCAGGGACTTCCTAACCCTTGTTTCAACTTTGCACCTAGGGCACGGCGCCTGCGCGCTGGAACAATCGCCCCGCATCAGATCTCACCCGACCCCCCATGGCCGACCGCAGCGACAAACCTCCCATCATTCGTGTACTCGTGCTCCTGGTCGCACTGGTCAGCATGGCGCTGGCGCTCAGCGTACTGTCGCCCCAGCAACCCGACGCGTCCGAGTCGAGCGCGTCGCTCCCGGTCAGCATGCAGCCGGCGCCGGCGCGCCCTTGATCGACGCTGCGTCCGCCGCAGCCAAAGGGGCGTGCCGAACCGCGAGGTGCAGGAGGCAGCGCACGACGTCACGATCAGCTGGACCGGCGGCGATGCCGCAGACGGACTGCAGGCTCTGCGTCGAGCACCAAGCCATCCGGCTGCTGCTGGACACCCGCCCGACCGAGAGACCGCGAGACTGAAAGGGCTCAGGCTGGTGCCGCCCCTGCCGGCAGCAAAGCCTCCGCCATCGAGTCGCCCACGACCTGCCGCGCCAGCGACGTCTGCGCCTCGTCGGCAGCCTGCACCACGAGCACGAACTGGTCGCCGGCCAGGGCATCCTTGATCAAGGTCGACACGTCACCCTTGCTCCGTTCAGAACCGACCATGGCGCCGACCAGGCCACCGAGGCTGGCGCCCCAGCCGAGCAAGTAGAGCGCGCCGAGCACCGGGCTGGCTATGAACAGCGTGACCTGGGCGGCTGCCAGGGCGATCGTGCCTGCAGCACCCACCGCAGTGCCCACGGCGGTGCCGATGGCGCCGTCTCGCAGCAGGTCCTTGAGCACGTCGTCGCTGTCGGCCGCAGCGTCCTGCCCGCCAGCGGGGGTACCCGGGCCCAGGATCCTGATCCGGTCGGGTGCGATGGCCTGCGCAATGACCTGGTCACGCGCGCTGGAAGCCGCCGCGTAGCTGGGGTACAGGCCGACGACACGGTGCAGATAGTGTTTCATGTTGATCTCCGGTTGGCTGCCCACGGCCAAGGCCAGGAGCCTCGGCGCCAGGCCGTGCAAACGCTCGACCGGCAGCCTCGGCCGGTCGCAACGTCGATCTCGAGCATCACTGGATGGCAGCGCCCGGTCTGTGCGACGGCGGACGGACCGCTGGCCCAACGGGCCGGGCGTGGCAAGACCAACGGCCTCGTGGTCCTGGCTCAGAGGCTGATCGTCGAGTCCGGGTCAGGTCCGGCCCAGGCTGCGCAGCGCCGCCAACAGGCTGGCCTGTGCAGCGCCGAAACTGAAGCTGCCGAGCTGCTGCGCCAGCGTGCGTGCTGCGGGGCCGAGCGCAGCCTCGAGCGCCAGCCGGTGGCATTCGAACAAGGCCAGTGCCGCGGTGTCGTGGGCCGCCACCAGTGGCTGCAGTTCGAGCAGCGCGGCCCGCACCGCGTCTTGCTTCGGCGCGCCGATGCCGGCCAGCGGTCCAGGACCGGGCGTGACCTCGAGCGCGGCCAGCACCTGATCCTGGCAACGCCGCAAGGCTTCGGCCAGCGGCTGCCAGGCCACGCCCGCGGGTGTTGCGCCGGCGGCCAGGCTGAGTTGCAATGCCTGCGCCTGTTGCAGCACTTTGGTCGCGCCCACGGTAGCAGCGGCGCCAACCAGCGAATGGGCCAGCGCCCGCATGGCCGGCGCATCGTCAGCCAGGGCCGCGTCGGACAGGCGCCCGGCGTCACCTGCATGGTGGCTGATGAACAGGCCGAGCGCGCGCAGGTACAGCGGCCAGTCCGAACGCATGCGCGTCAGCGGACCCACCGTGTCGAGTTCGGCCAGGGCCTGCAGCCGGCAGCGCACCAGCGCATCGGCGGCGGCCGTGTTGCCGGCCGGGTCCGGCACGGTCTTCAGCCAGCGCAGCAGGCAGTCTTCGAGCGCCTGCGGCTCGACCGGCTTGGACAGGGTGTCGTTCATGCCGGCGGCCAGGCACGCCGCGCGCTCCTCGGCAAAGGCGTTGGCCGTCATCGCGACGATGGGCACGATCTGGCCGTCGTGCCGCGCGCGGATGGCGGCGCTGGCGCGCAGGCCGTCCATGCCGGGCATCTGCACGTCCATCAGCACCAGATCGTGACGTTGCGGGTCGAACACCTGCAGCGCCAGTTCGCCGCTGGCGGCCAGCTCGACCACCACGCCCAGCGACGCCAGCAGCGACGAGGTGACCTCCTGGTTGATCGGGTTGTCCTCGACCACCAGCACGCGCACGCCGCGCAGGCGCAGGTCGTCCGACGCCGGGTCGCCACCCGGCAGGTGGATCGTCGCCGGCGCTACGTCCAGAGCGACCTGCAGCGGCAGCTCGACCCAGAAACGGCTGCCCTTGCCGAGCTGGCTGTCGACACCAATCCGACCGTCCATCAGTTGCACCAGCCGCTTGCTGATGGCCAGGCCGAGGCCGGTGCCGCCGAAACGCCGGGTCGTCGAAGCGTCGGCCTGCGCAAAGGCCTCGAAGACATGCAGCAGTTGGTCTTCGGACATGCCGATGCCGGTGTCAGTGACCTCCAAGCGCAGGCGCAGTCGCTCGGCGTCCTGGCTGAGCACGGTCGCGCGCAGGTCGATCTGGCCGCGCGACGTGAACTTGACCGCATTGCTCAACAGGTTGAGCAGCACCTGCTCCAGGCGCAGCCGGTCGCCGCGCAGTACCACCGGGCAGCGCGCATCGACGCTCAACACCAGCGGCAACTGTTTGGCGCGCGCGGCGTCGAGCTGCATCGCCTGCACGCGCTCGAGGCTCTCGCGGAGCGGGAAATCGGCCTCTTCGAGCGTGACCTTGCGGGCCTCGATGTTGGAGAAGTCGAGGATGTCATTGATGACCTGCAGCAGGTGCTGTCCGGCCTCGGTGATCCTGCCCAGGTGGTCTTGCTGGCGTAGCGTCAGCGGGTCGCGCCGCAACAGGTGCGCGAAGCCGATGACGGCGTTCATCGGGGTGCGGATCTCGTGGCTCATGTTGGCCAGGAAGGCGCTCTTGGCCAGGTTGGCGGCGTCGGCCGCGGCCTTGGCCTGGCCGAGTGCGATCTCGATGCGCCGGCGCTGGACGATGCCCCACAGGTCGGCCGCCAGGCCCTGCAGCTCGTGCAGGTCGCTGTCGTCGTAGGGCGTGGGCTTGTTGGCCGCACAGACCACCATCACGACGCGGCCGGAGTCGGTCACCGACGCGTCGAGCACACGCTCATAGGCCACGCTGCAGCCGGGCATACGGTTTGCGTCGTCGCCTTCGGCCACCAAGGGCTCGCTGGTGAGCGGTTGCTCAGCCAGGCCTTGCGGCGGGCCTTGCGAGCCGGTCCAGGCCTGCAGCACCAGGGCCGGGTCCCCATTGCGCACGCAGCGCACACAGCCGGCGTTGCTGCCGGTCAGGCGCAGGATCTCGTCCAGGCCCTGGTCGAACAACTGGCCCTCGTCGAGCCCGCTGGCACGCTGGCTCAAGCCCAGCATCACACGCAGGCGGCGGTCCTCGCGCTGCAGCCGGGCGTTGACGGCCTCCAACTCGGCCGTGCGTTGATGCACCAGCTCTTCGAGCCGGTCACGGTATTGCGCCAGCTGATGTTCGCTGCGCACGCGCTCGGAGATGTCGACGCCGGTACCCACGATCAACGGGCCCTGCTCCCTGTCGAGCCGACGCGCCATGAACAGGTAGGGCGTGCGCGACCCGTCCTGGCTGACCAGCGTGGTCTCGAACTGCGACTGGCCGTGCTCGAGCGCATGGCGCAGGCTGTCCGCCAACAGCAGCTGGTCCTGGGCGTCGAACAGATCGGTCGCGGTGTGCCGGGCGAGCTGGTCACGCGAGTAGCCGCTGACCTCTTCCAGGCGCCGGTTCCAGAGCACCATCCGCGCGCTGGGTTCGAGCGCGAAGAACAGGCCGGCCACCGATTCGATCAGCTGCTCGCGAAAGCGCTGCGCCTCGGCGCGGGCCATTTCGGCAGCCAGGAACTCGAGCGCGAAAGCCAAGTCCTTGGCCAGCCGCCCGAACAAGGCCACCTGCTCGTCGTCGAAGTGGTCGATCGAGCTGGAATAGACCGCCAGGAACAAGCGCTGCCCGCCTGCTGGCAGGATCGGAAACACCGCCATCGAATGGTGGTCGCGCGCGAACAGCGCCTCGCGCGAGTGCTCGAGCCCGGGTTCGGTGCCGATGTCGCGCACCACGTGCCCTTGCCCGCTGGACAGCGCGCGCGCGATCGGGCCGCTGCTGGGTTCGCCCAGGGTGATGCGCAGGCTCTCGACGTAACCGTCGGATCGCCCGCCGTGCGCCAGCTCCTGCACCTGGGCGCTGCTCGGATCGACCTGGCCGATCCAGGCCAGGCTGAAGCCACCTGACTGCACCGTTATGCGACAGACCTCGGCGAACAGCGCGTCGCGGTTGCGCAGGCGCACCACCGCCTCGTTGACGGCGCTGAGCACCGCGTACGACTGGTTCAGGCGCTGGATACGCGCCTCATGGCGCTTGCCGGGGGTGATGTCGCGCGCCACGCCGAGCACGCCGACCGGCTCGCCTTCGTCGTCGAACAGCGGGGTGCTGATCAGCTCGGTCAGGCGCTGCTGGCCGCTGCTGCGATCGATCATCCAGCGTTCGTCGCTGACGGACTTTCGCGTGCGCAGCACCTGTTCGTCCTGCCGCCGGCAGGCCGCGGCGGCGGCGGCGTCGGTCAGGTCCTCGTCGCGCGCGCCGACGACGCGCGCGACGCTGTGGCCGATTACGCGCGCGAAGGCCGCATTGCACAGGCGGTAGACGCCCTCGGTGTCCTTCAGCCAGACCATGTCGGGGATGCCCTGCAGGATGTAGTGCAGGCGGCGTTCACTGGTACGCAAGGCGCGTGTGGTGCTGCCGTGGGTGATGGCGGTGGCGGCCAACTGGACCGCGAACTGCATGTGGTCGCGTTCCTCGGCTGTCGGCGTGCCCGGCTCGCGCCGATAGACCGCAAAGGTGCCGAGCACGCGCGAGCCGCTGCCGATCACGGGCTCCGACCAGCAGCTGCGCAGCCCGCCGCGGCGCGCCACGTCGCGCAGCGTCTCCCAGTTCGGATCGCGTTCGATGTCTTCGGCCACCACGCGCTGGCCGCTGTCGGCGGCGGCACCGCAGCAGGCGATGCCGGGGCCGATGGCCAGGCCGTCGAGCGCCTGGTTGAAGAAGTCGGGCAGGCTGGGCCCGGCGCCGTGGCGCAGCCGCGCACCAGCGTCATCGACCACCAGCATCGAGCACAGACTGAGCGGAAACAGCGCCTCATGGTCGCGCACCAACTGCTCGAGCAGGCTGTGCAGGCTGTCGCCGCGCGCCAGCCGCTCGAGCAGCGCCAACCGCAGGCGATCGCGCTGCTGGCTGCGCACGAGCGCGGTGACGTCGGTCACCACGACGACGCGGCAGTCCTTGTCCTCGATGCGGATGTCGTGCGACTGCGCAACGACGTGCACCACGCTGCCGTCGAAGCGCACGTGACGCCAGTCGCCGACGTTGACCAGGCCGTGCAAGATGGCCGCGCGCTGGCGCACGGCGGGCTGGTCTTCGGGCAGGACCAGGTCGATCAGGTGCAGGCTGCGCGCCTTGGCATGGGTGTAGCCGTACAGGCTGCAGAAGGCCTGATTGACTCGCAACAGTGCCAGGCTGTCGCGCTCGTACAGGAACATCGGCGCCGGGTTGCGCGCGAACAGCCAGCGGTACTCGTCCTCGGCCCGGCGCAGTGCCGTGATGTCGCGCCCGACGCCGAGCAGGCCGAGCAGTCGACCGCTGGCGTCACGGACCGGGGTCTTGAGGGTCTGCACCAGCTCGCGGTGGCCGTCCGCGGCGTAGGTCAGCAGTTCTTCGTTGGTGGTCGGGCCGGGCTCGGCGATGGCGAGCCGATCATGCTCGCGCAGGCGGTCGGCGCGCTCGCCCGCCATCAGGCCGTGATCGGTCTTGCCGCGCAGCTGTGCCTCGCGGACGCCGATGAACTGCTCGAAACGCGGGTTGCAGGTCAGGTAGACGCCCTGCGGATCCTTCAGCCAGACCAGGTCGGGGATGGCATCGAGCACGGCGCGCTGGCGCAGGCGTTCTTGCTCGATGCCGGCGTCCATCACCTGCACCGCCATCGCCCGCGTCAGTTCGTGCTCGCCGAGCACGCCGACCACGCGCTGGTCCGCATCCAGCACCACCAGGTGGCGCGTGCGCCCGACCAGCATGCGCTCGGCGGCTTCGTTGATGGTGGCGTCCACCGACAGCGACAGCACCGGCTGGCTCATGATGTCGCCCAGCGGCAGCGACTCGACGTCAACGCGCGCGGCCATCAGGCGCGCCACGTCGCGTGAGGTCAGCACGCCCACCGCCCGTTCGCGTTCGGTCACCACCACGGCGGTGCCGGTGCTGCTGCGCATCTGGTCGATCGCCTGCGCCAGCGTGTGCTGCGGCGTCAGCGGGCACAGCACACGCGACATCACCGTCGCCACCTTGTGGCGGCCGGCCAGCAGGGCCAGTTGCAGCCGGGCGCGGAACTCGCCCTCGCCGACCATGGCGACGACGCGGCCGTCGTCGTCAACCAACAGCAGCGGCGCGCCGCCTTCGGCCAGGCAGCGCTCGAATCCCTGTGCCGCATCAAGGCTGTGCGGCACGCACAGGGCCGGCTGCATGACCGACGTGACGCCCTGCTCGGGGCCGCCAGAACCGTGGGCGGCTGCGAGCAGGCGTGACTCCGTCACCACGCCCAGCGCTCGCCGCTCGCTGTCGAGCACCGGCACGAAGGACAGCCGCTGCGCGGCCATCAGGCGCGCGGCGTCGAACACGGTGTCGGCGGCGGCCAGTGCCTGCACCTCGCGGTTGGCCATCTCCAGCAAGGACCCGCCCAGCCATCGGGCGGGTGTCGAGTCGGAATGCCCCGGGTCCAGCGTCATGGTGGTGTTGGCAGGCCGTCAGTCAGCCAGGCGGCGCGCGATGGCCTCGAACAGCGATCGGGCGTGGCCGAACGCAGCCACCACGCGAGGGTCGAAGTGGCTGCCCGATTCACGCACGATGTAGTCGGCGGCAGCCGCGGGCGTCCAGGGCGCCTTGTAGACCCGCGGCGTCGTCAGCGCGTCGTAGACGTCGGCCAGGGCCATCAGGCGCGCGGACAGCGGGATGCGTTCGCCGGCCAGGCCGTCGGGGTAGCCCTTGCCGTCCCAGCGTTCGTGGTGCCAGGTGGCGATGGTTCGCGCCGTCATCAGAAATCGCGCCGACTCCGGTTCTTCGGTGCTGCCTTGCGCGACATGCATGTCCAACGCCTTGTGCAGTGCACGAGCCATCAAGTCGCCGCCCTTGCGGGCGTGGGTCTTCATCTCCTCGAACTCGGCCGCGGTCAGCCGCCCGGGCTTGAGCAGGATCTCGTCGCGGATGCCGATCTTGCCCAGGTCGTGCATCGGCGCGGCCTTGACGATGCGCACCAGCCGCACGTCGTCGAGCGGCTCGCCGCCGCTGCCGTCCTGTTGCAGACGCCGGGCCAGGGCCTCGACATAGGCCTGCGTGCGGATGATGTGGTTGCCGGTCTCGATGTCACGCGTCTCGACCAGTTCGGCCAGCGCACACAGGGTCAGGTCCTGCGCCACCTCGCTGTCGTGCAGGCGTCGCGCGACTTCGCCTTCGAGCCAGTGGTTCTGCTCGGCCAGCCGGTCGCGCGCGGCTTTCAGTTCGAGTTGGGTGCGCACGCGGGCCAGCACCACGGCCGGCTTGACGGGCTTGACGACGTAGTCGGCCGCGCCCAGTGACAGGCCACGCTCCTCGTCGACTTCGGCGCCGAGCGCGGTGACGAAGATCACCGGCACTCCGGCCGTGCGCGACCCGGCGCGCAGCGTGCGCAACACTGAAAAGCCGTCCATGTCGGGCATCATGACGTCGAGCAGGATCAGGTCGGGCAGTTCAGTCTCGAGCAGTTGGAGCGCGATCGGCCCCGAGCGAGCGCCCAGCACGCGATAGTCCGGGTTCAACAACTCCGACAGCACGGCCACGTTCAAGGGCTCGTCGTCGACGACCA
>JANOJJ010000532.1:0-1840 GCA_031408155.1 Rubrivivax sp. | reverse complement strand
GGCACTCGAAGCCATGGTGCTGGCGCGCAACGAGGGCCGCGACATCTGGAACGAAGGCCCGCAGATCCTGAAGGACGCCGCCAAGTGGTGCAGCCCGCTGAAGGCCGCCCTGGACACCTGGGGCGACATCAGCTTCAACTTCGAATCCACCGACACCGCCGACTACGTGCCCACTGCCACCGCGAGCGCTTGACGCGACCGGTTTGCATTTTTCACATCCGCCTGAAGGAGCCCCACACCATGATGACCAACCCCACCGCCCGCATCACGCAGGGCCAGTTCAGCTTCCTGCCCGACCTCAGCGACGCCGAGATCACGCTGCAGATCGACTACGGCCTGGCCAAGGGCTACGCCTGGAGCGTCGAATACACCGACGACCCGCACCCGCGCAACACCTACTGGGAGATGTACGGCATGCCGATGTTCGACTTGCGCGATGCTGCGGGCGTGATGCTCGAACTGGGCAACTGCCGCAAGACCTTCCCCAACCACTACATCCGCTTGATGGCCTTCGACAGCACACGCGGCGTCGAGAGCATCGCGATGAGCTTCATCGTCAACCGGCCGCCCGTCGAGCCCGGTTTCGGCCTCGTGCGGCAAGAGGTCAACGGCCGCACGCTGCGCTACACCGTGCACGCCTATGCCACCGACAAGCCCGAAGCGCAGCGCTACTGAGGGCCGGGCCGTGACTCACCGCATCGCCCCGTCCATCCTGTCGGCCGACTTTGCGCGCCTGGGCGACGAGGTGCATGCCGTCATCGAAGCCGGCGCCGACTGGATCCACTTCGACGTGATGGACAACCACTACGTGCCCACCCTGACCATCGGTCCGGCGGTGGCGCAGGCCATCAAGCCGCATTGCGTGCGCGCCAACGGCCAGCCGGTGCCGCTGGACGTGCACCTGATGGTGCAGCCGGTGGATGCGCTGGCGCTGGCCTTCGCCAAGGCTGGCGCCGACCTGATCAGCTTTCACCCTGAAGCCAGCGCGCATGTCGACCGCACGCTGCAGCTCATCAAGGCCGAAGGCTGCAAGGCCGGACTGGTGTTCAACCCGGCCACGCCGCTGGATCTGCTGCAATGGGTGATCGAGAAGATCGACCTGGTGCTGATCATGAGCGTCAACCCCGGCTTCGGCGGGCAGTCGTTCATCGTCTCGGCGCTGCGCAAGATCGAGGCCGCGCGCCGCTTGATCGAACGCTCGGGCCGTGATATCCGGCTCGAGGTCGACGGTGGCATCAAGGTCGACAACATCCGCCGCGTGGCCGACGCCGGGGCCGACACCTTCGTCGCCGGCAGTGCGATCTTCGGCCAGCCCGACTACAAGGCGGTGATCGACGCCATGCGGCTGCGGCTGGCATGACTGCGCCGCTGTACACCATCCCCGGCACGGCGGCACCGGCGCCGGCCGCGGCCGTGCTGGCGACCAGCGCGCGCACGGTCGGCGAGGTGCTGGCGCAAAGCCAGGTCGAATCGGTGCTCGACGAGCTCGAGCGCGAGCTCGTCGGCCTGGCGCCGGTCAAGCAGCGCATACGCGACATTGCCGCGCTGCTGGTGGTCGACAAGCTGCGGCTGAACCTCGGCCTGCAGGCGCAGGCGCCCAGCCTGCACATGAGCTTTACCGGCAACCCTGGCACCGGCAAGACCTCGGTGGCAATGCGAATGGCCGAAATCCTGCACCGCCTGGGCTATGTGCGCAAAGGCCATCTGGTGGCGGTGACACGCGACGACCTGGTCGGCCAGTACATCGGCCACACCGCGCCCAAGACCAAGGAAGTGCTGTAGAAGGCGATGGGCGGCGTGCTCTTCATCGACGAGGCGTTCTACCTTTATCGCCCCGAGA
>JANOJJ010000530.1:0-2581 GCA_031408155.1 Rubrivivax sp. | reverse complement strand
GATCACCAACGGGGTGCGTTTCAGCTTCAGCGATGCGGACCCTAGTTTGCTGCGTCTTCCGCCCGGCGACGACACCGCCATCAGCTTCGCCGGCTTCTTGGACGAGGCCGAGCGCCTGGCCGGCTATCTGCAGCACGAGTGCGGCGTCAAGGCCGGTGACCGCGTGCTGCTCTACATGCAGAACAGCCCGCAATGGGTGCTCGCGTTCTACGCCATCCTGCGCGCCGACGCGGTGGTGGTGCCGGTCAACCCGATGAACCTGACCGACGAGCTGCGCCACTACGTCGACGACTGCCAGGCCGGCACCGCCTTCGTCGCGCAGGAGCTGTTGCCGCAGATGCAG
The DNA here is from genome assembly GCA_031408155.1 of Rubrivivax sp. Classification (GTDB taxonomy): domain Bacteria; phylum Pseudomonadota; class Gammaproteobacteria; order Burkholderiales; family Burkholderiaceae_C; genus Rubrivivax. Next base: position 2,238 of record JANOJJ010000530.1, on the reverse strand, counting down.
CCGCTGCTGCGAGAGGCGGACGGGGGCCTGCAGCACGTGGTCGTGGCCACCTACAGCGATTACCTCAAGCGCCCGACCGACCTGCGCGTGCCCGACTTCGTCGCCGCGCCGCGTGACGTCTCCGCCTTGCCCGGCATCGTGCCGTGGAGCGAAGCGCTGGCCCGCGGCCTGCAACCCGGGCCGCTCACCGCCGGCCCGGAAGATGCCTGCGTGATGCCCTACACCTCCGGCACCACCGGCGCGCCCAAGGGCTGCGTGCACACCCACCGCAGCGTGATGAGCACGCTGGTCGGCGGCACGGTCTGGTTCTCGCGCACGCAGGACGCTGTGTTCCTGTCGGCGCTGCCTTTCTTCCACGTGACGGGGCTGTCGGGCAGCATGAACGGGCCGATGTACGCGGGCGCCACGATCGTCGTGATGCCGCGCTGGGACCGCGAGGCCGCGGCGGTGTGCATGCAGCGCTACGGCGTCACCACCTGGCAGACGATCACCGCGATGCTGGTCGATTTCCTGTCGCAACCGGAGCTGTCGGCCTACGACCTGTCGAGCCTGCAGGTCATCCGCGGCGGCGGCGCCGCGATGCCCGAGGCGGTGGCGCGGCGGCTGGAGGAACTGGTCGGGCTGCCCTACGTCGAAGGCTACGGCATGTCGGAAACGATGGCGGCGACCCACATCAACCCGCCGCAGCGGCCCAAGCCGCAGTGCCTGGGCATCCCTGTGTTCGACGTCGACGCGCGCGTCGTCGACCCCGACACGCTGCGCGAGCTGCCGCCGGGCGAGAGCGGCGAGGTCGTGGTGCACGGGCCGCAGGTGATGCAGGGCTACTGGAACAACCCCGAGGCCACGGCGGCCAGCTTCATCGAGCTCGACGGCAAGCGCTTCCTGCGCACCGGCGACCTCGCCTTCGTCGACGAGGACGGCTACTTCTTCATGACCGACCGGCTCAAACGCATGATCAATGCGTCGGGCTACAAGGTCTGGCCGGCCGAGGTGGAGGCGCTGATGTACCGCCACCCCGCGATCCAGGAGGCCTGCGTCATCGCAGCGGCCGATGCGCGGCGCGGCGAGACGGTCAAGGCGCTGGTGGTGCTCAAGCCCGGGCACGAGGTCACCGGGCAGCAGATCATCGACTGGGCCCACGAGCACATGGCCGCCTACAAGAGCCCGCGCATCGTGCAGATCGTGGCCTCGCTGCCCAAGTCGGGCACGGGCAAGGTCATGTGGCGCGAGCTGCAGGAGCGCGAAGATTTCAGCAACCGAAGGCCCGATGCGGCCGCAACCCAAGGAGACTCCGAATGAACACCCCCTTCTCGCGCCGCATGCTGCTGGCCGGTTGTGCCGCGGCGCTGCTGGCGCCGCTGGGCGCGAGCGGCCAGGCGTATCCCAGCAAGCCGATCACCTTGGTCGTGCCCTGGCCCGCCGGCGGCTCGACCGACCGCCACATGCGCACGCTGGCCGAGATCGCCGGCAAGAACCTGGGTCAGAACATCATTGTCGAGAACAAGCCCGGCGGCGGCGGCACGCTCGGTCCCGGCACGATGGCGATGACCGCCAAGCCCGACGGCTACACGATCGCGCAGTTTCCGCTCGGCATGCTGCGCATCCCGCACATGCAGAAGATGCAGTGGGACCCGCTGAAGGACTTCACCTTCATCGTCGGCGTCTCGGGCTACACCTTCGGCTTCACGGTGCGCGCCGACTCGCCGTACAAGACGTTCAAGGACTACATCGAGGCAGCGCGCAAGGACCCGGGCAAGCTCGACTACGGCTCGACCGGCGCCGGCAGCTCGCCGCACCTGCTGATCGAAGAGGTCGCGATCAACGCGAAGGTGCAGCTCAACAACGTCCCGTTCAAGGGCAATGCCGACCTGCAGCAGGCGCTGCTCGGCGGCCATGTGATGGCGCAGAGCGACGCCACCGGCTGGGACAAGTTCGTCGAGAGCGGCCAGATGCGGCTGCTGGTGACGTTCGGCGAGACGCGCACCAAGCGCTGGCCCAACGTGCCGACCGCGAAGGAGCTGGGCTACGGCGTCGTGTCCCAGTCGCCGTACGGCATCGTCGGACCCAAGGGCATGGACCCGGCGATCGCCAAGGTGTTGCACGACGCGTTCAAGAAGGCGATGGACGACCCGAAGCACATCGAGCTGCTCGAGCAACTCAACCAGGACCTCTGGTACCGCAGCGGTGCCGACTACGCCAAGTGGGCGGGCGAGACCTTCGCCAAGGACAAGGTGCTGA
>JANOJJ010000493.1:0-4991 GCA_031408155.1 Rubrivivax sp. | reverse complement strand
GAAAGCGGCTGCCGTCAGCCCAACCGCTCCCCCCTTGCTCCCCGCGTGGCGCAGCCTTGTGTCACGCCCTTTTTGTCGACTACTGAAACGCCACTTCGGCAAAGCTGCGCAGCTTGCGGCTGTGCAGCCTGGCCGGACGCTCGGCGCGCAACAGCTCGATGGCGCGCATGCCGATGCGCAGGTGCTGGTCGACGCGGTCGCGATAGAACTGATTCGCCATGCCGGGCAGCTTGATCTCGCCGTGCAGCGGTTTGTCGCTGACACACAGCAAGGTGCCGTAGGGCACACGGAAGCGAAACCCGTTGGCGGCGATGGTGGCGCTTTCCATATCCAGCGCCACCGCACGCGACTGCGAGAAGCGTCGCTCGGGCGAACTGCTGGCGTGCGACGGCAGCAACTCCCAGTTGCGGTTGTCGGTGCTGGCCACGGTGCCGGTGCGCATGATCTTCTTCAGCTCGTAACCCGACAGTCGGGTCACGTCGGCCACCGCCTGCTCGAGCGCCACCTGCACCTCGGCCAGGGCCGGGATCGGCACCCACAGCGGCAGGTCCTCGTCGAGCACATGGTCCTCGCGCACGTAGCCGTGGGCCAGCACGTAGTCCCCGAGCTGCTGCGAGTTGCGCAGCCCTGCGCAGTGCCCCAGCATCAGCCAGGCGTGCGGCCGCAAGACGGCGATATGGTCGGTGATGGTCTTGGCATTGGCCGGGCCGACACCGATGTTGACCATGGTGATGCCGGTGCAGTCACCGCGCATCAAGTGGTAGGCCGGCATCTGCGGCAGGCGCGGCGGCGCGCTGCCAAGCTCGTCCCCCGGCTGCGCCGCCATGCCCACGCGCCGCGTGATCACGTTGCCGGGTTCGACGAAGGCGGTGTATTCGCCACCGCCGTCCTTCATCAGCGCGTGACCCAGCCGGATGAACTCGTCGACGTAGAACTGGTAGTTGGTGAAGAGCACGAAGTTCTGGTAATGCTCGGGCGCGGTGCCGGTGTAGTGGCGCAGGCGGTGCAGCGAATAGTCCACCCGCGGCGCGATGAACAGGGCCAGCGGCTCGGGCTCGCCGCGGCGCTGCTGGTTGGTGCCGTTGGCGATGCCGTCGTCCATTGCCGCCAGGTCGGGCAGATCGAACAGATCGCGCATCAGCAAGCGCCGCTCGGCACTCATGCTGCGTTCGATGTGGTCGTGCTCGGCGAACGAAAAGTGGACCGGAATCGGCTGCGAGCTGGTGCCGACCTCGAGCGCCACGCCGTGATTCTTCAGCAGCAGTTCGAACTGCTCGCGGTAGTAGTGGCCGAACAGATCGGGCCGCGTCAAGGTCGTCTCGAAGGTGCCGGGGCCGGCGACGAAGCCGTAGGCCACGCGCGAGTCGGCGCGCGCCACGGTCCTGATGTGCACGCGCACGAACGGGTAGAAGGCGCGCACATGGTCACCCACGTCGTCGCCGGCCAGGAAGCGGTGCATGCACTCGCGCAGGTGGGCGATGCTGCTGTCGTAGATGCGGCGCACCTGGTCGAGTGCGGCCTGGGCGCCATCGAAGCGGCTGGGTGCGATGTACAGGGGCAGAGCGGTCATGCAAGCCGTTCTTGTCGTTGTCAGTGGCTGCGCATTGTCACCGCTGGCCACAGCGGTCATGCGGCGCGCAGGCAGTCCACGATCTTCAGCCGTGCGGCGCGCCAGGCCGGCACGAAGCCGCCGACCACGCCCATGGCCAGAGCAAAGGCCATCGCCTGCAGCGCGATCGCCGGCGTCAGCGTGAACTGGAAGGCGAGTTCGGCAAAGGTGGAGAAGTTGGTGGTCGACACATCCACCGACTGCATCGCGCTGGCCGCTGCCAGCCCGATCACGCCACCGACCAGCGACAGCAGCAGCGCCTCGCCAAGAAAGGCGCCGAGCACGGCGCCGCGCCGAAACCCGAGCGCGCGCAGGGTGCCGATCTCGCCCACCCGCGAGGCCACCGAGCCGAACATCGTGATGGTGGCGCCGACCGTCGCCCCGATCGAGAAGATCACCGCCAGCGAGCTGCCCAGGATGCCGATGAAGGTGGCCAGGGCCTCGCTCTGTTCGGCATAGAAGCGGATCTCGCGCTTGGCCTCGAGCGCCAGCCGAGGGTCGTCGTCGATCAGTGCGCGTATCGACTCGAAGGTCCCGCCATCGGCCAGCCGAAAGACCACGCTGCTGAAGGCCGTGCGCCGAAAGGCCTGCATCAGCTGTTCGGCATCGGCCCAGATCTCGGAGTCGAAGCCGCTCTTGCCGGCGTCGAACAGGCCGACCACGGTCCAGTCACGGCCGGCAAAGCGCAGCACCGCACCGAGCGACACGCCTTCGAAGCCGCGGGCCACCGCGCGCCCGGCGATGACCTCGCTGCTGCCCGGGCGGAAGGCTCGTCCTTCGATCAGGCGCACCTGTGGCCGCAAGGCCATTGCGGCGCCGGAGGTGCCGCGCAGCGTGACGTTGCTGGGCTTGCCGCTGCCGCGCTTGGGCAGGTTGTTCAACAGCACCGGCTCCTTGCTCACCAGCGCTCGGCCGTGCGGGTCGAGCGCAATCCCGGGCAGGGTCTCGATCAGCGCCGCCTGGCGGCGCGTGATGCCGCTGTTGATCTCGGCGCCGGCACCCTTGCGCAGCACGATCACGTTGTCGGCCTGTCCGGTGGCCACCAGCGTGGCGCGGATGCCCTCGCTCATCATCAGCACGGTGGCGAAGACGAACACCACCAGCGCCATGCCGGCCGCGGTCAGCCCGGTGGTGACGCGGCGCACCCACAGGTTGCGCACGATGTAGAGCAGGGGGACGGCGGCCATCGATTCAGCCCACGTGGCGCAGCCCGGCCACGATATCCAGGCGGCTCATCTTCCACGCCGGCCAAGCCGCAGCCACCAGGCCGACCAGCAATGCCGCGCAGGCCTGCAGCGCCATCGTCGTGGCCGAGACCCTGAAAACCGGGAACAAGGTGCCGGCGACGCTGGAAAACCCTGCCGCCAGCGGCAGCGTCAGCAGCAACCCCGCCAGCCCGCCGATCAGCGCGATGAGCAGGCTTTCGCCGAACAGCAGCCGGACCACGAAGCCAGGGGGAAAACCGAGCGCCTTCAGGGTGGCGTACTCGGCCAGCCGTTCGCGCGCCGTCATCGTCATGGTGTTGGCCATCACCGCCATGATGATGACGACGATGATGCTGCTGACGGCCTGCAGCGCCACCAGGATGGCCTCGCTCATCGCCACGAAGCCGAGCTGGAAAGCCTTCTCGGTCTCGGTCAGGGTCTCGGCCAGTGAGTTCTTGAACTGCTCGTCGACGCGCTGCGAAATCAGCGCCGCGTTGGCCGGGTCGCGGATGCCGATCACGTAGACGCCGACGAAGTCGCTGCCGCGGCCGCGGTTGCGCGCGCGAAAGGTCTCGTTGAGCAAGCTCCAGTGCAGCAGCATCTGGTTCTCGTCGATGGTGGCATCGACGCCGTCGTAGATCGCGCGTAGCGTGAAGCTCCAGGTGCCCGGGTAGATCGTGCCGCGGATCGGGATCGTGTCACCGATCTTCCAGCCGAACTTGGCCGCCAGCTTGCGGCCCGTCACCACGCCCTGCCGGTCGCGCAGCCAGGCCAGTCGTTCGGCGTCCTGCAGCACGAACTCGGGGTACAGCGCCAGATAGCTCGGTCCGTCGACCGCGAACTGCGGGAAGAAGTTGCGCTCGGTGATGTAGATGCCGCCGAACCAGTTGGACCAGCTGATGCTGCTGACGCCGTCGATCGCGCGCAGGCGTTGCGCATAGCTCAAGGGCAGCGGCACCGTCAGCGAGGTCGCGCTGCGCGTGATCAGCCGCGTGCTCGAGCTGGCTTCAGCGCCGGCGTACCAGGCGTCGACGATCGTGCGCTGCAGGCCGAAGGCGCTGATCGCCACCACCAGGCCGACCATCGTCAGCAGCGTGCGCAGCCGGTGGCGAAAGGCGTTCTTGAGCAGCAGTCGAAACAGGAACACCGTTGCTCCCTCAAGCCAGCATCGCGTCGGCCAGCACGCCCTTTTCCAGGTGCACCATGCGGTGCGCGCGGGCGGCGGCCTTGGGGTCGTGGGTGACCATCACGATGGTCTTGCCGAGCTCGCTGACCAGGCGGTCGAGCAGGCCCAGCACCTCTTCGCCGGTGGCGCGGTCGAGGTCGCCGGTCGGTTCGTCGGCGACGATCAGCGTCGGGTCGCCGACGATCGCGCGCGCGATCGCCACCCGCTGCTGCTGGCCACCCGAGAGCTCGTTCGGGTAATGCTCGGCGCGGTCGCTCAGTTGCAACAACTGCAGCACCTGGGCCACGCGTTCGCGGCGCTGGCGCGGCGATAGCGAGGTCAACAGCAGCGGCAGCTCGACGTTTTCAAAGGCCGTCAGCACCGGCATCAGGTTGTAGAACTGGAAGATGAAGCCGACGTGCTGCGCGCGCCAGTCGGCCAGCGCGCCTTCACCCAGCGTGGCGATGTCGACGCCGCCGATCTCGATCGTGCCGCCGCTGGGCTGGTCGATGCCGGCGATCAGGTTGAGCAGCGTGCTCTTGCCCGAGCCGCTGGGCCCCATCAGGGCGACGAAGTCACCGCCGCGCACGTCGAGGTCGATGCCCAGCAGCACCGGGATGACCTGCTCGCCGCGCTGGTAGCTCTTGGCCAGGCCACGGATGCGGATCAGGGGCGTGTCAGCGCTCACGGGTTCATTTGCCGCTGACGCTGACCGCAGCCCCGTTGCTCAGCTTGTCGGGCGGCGACAGCACCAGGCGGTCACCGGTCTTGAGCGGGCTGCCGCTGACCTCGAGCGCGTCGCCCAGCGTGCGGCCGGGCGTGACCGCAACGGCTTCGACCTTGTCGCCGTTGATGCGGAACACCAGCTTGCGACCGTCGCGCTCGACCACCGTCTTCGGGTTCACCGCGGTCACCGGCCTGGCGTCATCGGCCGTGGGCGCCTGCGACTGGAAGACGACCTTTGGGCTCATCTCGGTCTGGATGCGCGCGTCCAGCGTATCGACGCGCACCT
>JANOJJ010000492.1:0-7522 GCA_031408155.1 Rubrivivax sp. | reverse complement strand
GTCGAAGAGCAACTCTCCCACTCGGGCCAGGGTCGTCGTGTCGGCAGAATAGAACGGATTGAACAGACGCACCTGGATGCCAGGATGAGCGGCCATCGCGCGCCAACCGAACAAGCGCGCTGACGGATGGATGTCGTCGAGCAGGATCCTCACCCGCACGCCGCGCCCGGCCGCGGCGACGATGCGCAGCAGCAGCAGGTCGGTGGTCAGGTCGTCGCCCACGCTGTAGTACTGCAGGTCGAGCGAGCGCTCGGCCATTTCAGCCAGAGCCGCGCGTGCCTGCAAGGCCGACTGGCCGCTGGCGATGACCTGGAAGCCAGACAGGCCTGGATTTTCGGCTGCCTGCGCCGCAAACACGCGGCCGAGCGTCGTGCGCTCGCCGTCGGCAATCGCCTGCGACGGCAGGCGTGGTGCGGTCGGCCGCAAGGCAGCACAGCCGCCCAGCAACACGAGCAGCGCGAACATCGTCGCACGAGCGATCGATGCCACGCAGCGGTGGCAAGTTGTGCGTTGAAGCGTCATGCGTGCTGCCGGTTCCCCGCGCGGGATTGCACGCCATGCGGCCATCGCCTGTCGGCGGCCCGAGCAGCAGGTGACACGGAAAACAGCCTGCTAACTTCCACGACGCGGGCCAGCGCGGCCTGCTGGCCCGCTTCGACCAACCAGCCGCGGCCGTCCAGCCCGAGTTGCGAAGCGCTGCGAATCTCGGGCGCAATCATCGGGTCGGGCCAGCGCCGGTCGCGCCCAAGCACGCGCAGCAAGCCGCGATGTGCAAAGCCGCGTGCCGCGCTGCCGGACAACACCCGTGCGGCACCCCGCTTCGTACCCTCGGCTGGCGCGACGAAGCCAGGGTCGTCGCATGCGTCGGTGGGCCGCGCGCGGTCAGCATCAGGACCGGGGTCTGCTTGGACGTGCGCAGCGCCGAGAGCACGGCAAGTCCGTCGATGCCCGGCAGCATCACATCCAGGATCAACAGATCGTGGTCTCCGTCGGCGGCGGCATGTAGCCCGTCGGTGCCATTGTGAGCAACTTCGACGGCATAGCCACTTTCGCTGAGACCCTGGCGCAGGTACTCGGCGGCTCTGCGTTCGTCTTCGACGATGAGGATCTTCATCTGGCAGGTCGCGCTGACATGACAAGCTTGTAATCGAAGGGTCAGCGTGCCGTGGGGGCCCTGTTCCTACAGTCGGAACCGAGATGCAGAGCTTGCATCCGGCTGGTCCCGAAGAGGGACAGCATCCGCAGAGTTCTCCAGGAGTCCCATCATGTCAGTTCGCAAGATCACCCTCATTTTCGCACTCGCCGCCGCCAGCCTGTCTGCTGCTCATGCCCAGAACACAAGTACTTTCGTGGGCGGCGAAATCGGCTTCGTCGATCGCCCGGTTCAGAGCACGCTGACGCGCGAACAGGTTCGGCAGGAGTTGCTGGCCTTCCGCGCCAATCCGGTGGCCGCGGACGGCAGCCGCTCCGTCGGCGGCGAGATCGGGTACGAATTCCAACGACATGCCTATGCCCGTGTCAATGGCGAATGGATCTGCGTCGACAACATCGCACACAACGCCAAGCCCGACGCGGTCATGACCGAAGCCGAGCGTCGCCTGTACCAGCAGCGTTATCCGGCCTGATCCACCGGCCTGATCCGCCGGCAGCCGATCCGATCCCGTGAAAGCGATTCTGCCGAGCAACAAACCAGGCCAGGACTGACCATGACGAAAGCGACCCGCAGCGACAACTTTTCGGGCACCCTGCCAAGCTGGCTGAACTACACCATCGACCTGTCTCAGCGCAGCGCACTGTTCATGCAGGCGCTGGTCGAGCGCGGCGATGCCCTGCTCGAGGACGAGCAAGCGGGCTTGCCGCTGCGGCTCGAGTTTCCCTTCGAAACGGTGCTGGACGGACGCGACTTCGAGGAGCCCGCAGCCTATCGCCTGCTTCGCATCCTGCCCGATGGAGACGCCTGTTTCGAGCGCTGCGCCGGCGCCAACAGCCGTCCGGTGATCTTCTTCGACCCACGCGCCGGCCATGGCCCGGGCATCGGTGGCTTCAAACGCGATTCGGAGCTGGGGATGGCGCTGCATCGCGGTCAGCCGGTCTACTTTGTCGCTCACTTCATGCAGCCCTGCCCGGGCCAGACCTTGGCGCGTGTCCATCATGCACTGCGCCGCTTCGTGGCTGAAGTCGCGCGGCGCCATCCGGGCGAACGACCGGCGCTCTATGGCAACTGCCAGGCCGGTTGGGCGGTGGCGCTGCTCGCCGCCGATTGCGCTGGCGTGACCGGTCCCACGGTGCTCAATGGGGCGCCGCTGTCGTACTGGGGCGGTGAGGCCGGCGTCAACCCGATGCGCCTGGCCGGCGGACTGACCGGTGGGGTCTGGGCCGCCCGGTTTCTGGCCGACCTGTCGGGAGGGCTGTTCGACGGCGCGTGGCTGGCCCACAACTTCGAGCAGCTCGATCCCGGCCATGCGATGTTCGGCAAGTACCTGGGGCTGTTTGCCCGGCCTGAGGCCGAGCGCGAACGTTTCCTCGATTTCGAGCGCTGGTGGGGCGAGTACTGTTTCCTGACTCGCGACGAGATCGTCTCGATCGTCGAGAACCTGTTCATCGGCAATCGGCTCGAAGAGGGCGGCTTTCGAATCTGCGATTGCTGTCATGCCGACCTGCGACGGCTCGGCAGTCCGATGCTGATCTTCGCTTCGGCTGGCGACAACATCACGCCGCCGCAGCAGGCGCTGGGTTGGATCTCTGCAGTCTGGCCGACGACCGATGCGCTTGTCGCAGCGGGTCAGCGAATCTGCTACTTGCTCCACCCCGATGTCGGTCACCTGGGCCTCTTCGTCTCGGCCGACGTGGCCAAGCGTGAGCACCGCGCCATTCTCGACAACCTGGACGCGCTCGAGAAGCTCGCGCCCGGCCTGTATGAAATGCGGATACGGGCGGCGACCGGTGACGTCGATTGCCGGCAGCCGCAGGTCCGGGTCGATTTCGAACCTCGGCGTGTCGAGGCTCTGCCCAAGCCAGTGGAAGCCGCAGCCTTTGAGCGGGTGCGCGACCGGTCCGAGGTGACCGACGCGTGGTACCGGTTCGCGCTCAGTCCCTGGGTGCGCTCGGTCGGTTCGCCGGCACTCGGTACCTGGCTGAAGTGGGTCCATCCGATGCGCACCAGCAGGCTGGCGTGGGCGCATGCCTTCAATCCCTTTGCAGTCGGACTGGACATGGCCGCGGGCTGGGCCCAGGCAACGCGCGCGCCACTCGAGCAGGATGACCCCTGGGCTGCAGCCGAGGCTCGCGCGATGGACAACTGCAGCAGTCTGTTCGACGCATCGCGCCGCTGGCGCGATGCCTGCGCCGAAGCGGTCTTCTGCCACCTTTACGAAGGCCGGCATGGCGCGAGGTCGAAGGCGCAGGGGGCTCGAAACGACGCCTCGAGCGGGCGCAATCGTGGCCGTGGGGCTGCATTGACCTCGAGCGCTGCGGACGAATCCATCCGGTGTGCAGACCGGCAGCTGGCTGCTCGGGCACCTGCCGCCCTTCGAGCGGGTGCCAGGTCTGCGACTGGCCGTTGAGCGTCACCGCCATCGAGTTGTCGGACGTGCACCAGCGCACAGACCTCTCAGCGGCAACGGGTGATATTGACGCCATGCGTACCCTGGGCTTGCGTCGCCGTCGCCAGCATCTGACCTTCTGGTTGACGCTGGGTGCGTGGTTGTTCGCGCTGTCCTCGGGCGTGGTCAATGCCTGTCTGGTGACGGCTGCCGATCGGTCCGGCGGGGCCACGCACGCGCAAGCTGCGGCCGATCTGCACGAGGCAGGGTCTGGCCCCGTGTCGCTGCCCGGACCGGAACGTGGGCGCGCTGCCGGCATGGACAGTTGCCTGAAGTTTTGCGCTGACGAGTTCTCGGCACTGTCGAAGAGCAAGTCCGTGTTCGCCGATCTCGACATGCCTGTGCCAGCCGTCCTCGTGCCCTGGTCGACGTTCGGGCTCGATGTTCCGCCCGGGTCGCAGTTGTCGCTTCGGCGGCCAGCCGCACAGGGCACGCCCCTGGTCATCCGCTTCGTGCGACTGACCCTGTAGCGCCTGCGGCCAGGCCGCCGCCGGGACTTGCTCCCGTGCACGGTGACCTCGGCCATTGCGACGTCCGCCATTCGGCGCAGTCCGTCGCCGCTCGATTTGCACGCCATACCGGCGCCTGTTTTCCAACCGATCAGGAGATCACCATGTCCTCGTTCCACAAACTCATCACCCTGTCCGCAGCCCTGCTGCTGGCGGTCCCCGTCGCTTCGGCAGCCGCGCCGCCCAAGGCCGACGAACATGCGGGCCACGGTAAGGCTGGCGCCACCTCGACCTCGTTGCCGGCGCCGGACGAGCGCATGCAGGCGATGCGGGAGATGCGCGACAAGATGGCCGCTGCCCGGACCCCGGAAGAACGCCAGGCGCTGATGGCAGCCCACATGAAGACCATGCACGACGGTATGCAGATGATGAGTGGCATGTCGGGCATGTCCGGGATGGGCGGAACGGGCGGCCCCGGTGGCAAGTCGCCCATGGGCGCGAAGGCCGGCGCCAAGGCCATGCCTGCAGAGATGGCCAGGCACCACCAGATGATGGAAGGGCGCATGGACATGATGCAGACGATGATGGAAATGATGATGCAGCGCATGCCTGTCGCATCCGCGGACGGCAAGTGATGCGGTGACGTCACGGTGGCTACAGCGGACACGGGACCGATCCGGGTCGACCCACGGCCGCGGGGAAAGGGGAGCGACCGTGGGCAAGCAGGCACACGCCCACGCGGGGCATGAATCTCACGCGCACCTCCATCTGAACCCGCCGCCTGCGCCGCCGCCGAGCCTCGGCGCGGTCTACACCTGCCCGATGCACCCCGAGATCCGGCAGGACCATCCCGGCAACTGCCCGAAATGCGGCATGCCGCTGGAGCCGGTCCTGCCCGAACTCGAAGAGACCGAAAACGGCGGAGCGCGAAGGCGGGTCCCCAAGCGCGGCTGGTTGACAATGGCCAGTGCCCGCCCCTTCGACTACGAAGCTCCATGAACCTGCGCTCCAGTTCCATTGGTTCACTCATCGAACGATGGAAGGGCGATCAGGGAGGAACCTACCGCAGCTGGTTCCTGTGGGATGAGCGCCTGAAGAACTTCCGGTCGATCCGCCGTGGCCTCGCGGCGGTAGTGCGCGAGATCGATGGCGGGACCTTCGGCAACACATACCGCGGTTCGTCGCTGGAAGTGGTCGTGGCCTCGGTGGCCGAGCAGCGCCAGATCTTCAAGGGTGCCGACCATGCTTTCCTCTGGAAGCCCAAGCTGCGCATTCCCGACATCTACGAGAACAGCGACAACCAGCGGGCCTTTGCCGCTCTGCTGCACACCTGCGAGTGCTGCGACACGGCCGAGGCCGTGGTCGAGGCGATCCGGCGCATCGACGCCATCGGCATCAAGGGTCTGGGACCGGCTGTCGCCAACCTCCTTTACTTCATCCATCCGACGATCGTGGTGCCGTTCAACACGGCGATCGTCAAGGGATACAACGCGCTGACCGGATCGAACGTGAAACTGGGGCGGTGGGATCACTACCTCGCGCTGCGTGAAGGGGCGTTGCGGATCAACCAGCAGCACCGCGGCCTGCTGTCCAATGACCTTGGTGCCATCGCCGGCCTGATGTTCGATGTGGGCAGCGGCCGTTACGTCGCCCCGCCACGGGACGACGACCCGGCGACACGGGCGGCGTGGGAGGCGGACCTCGCTGTCGTGCGCCAGGAGTCGGCGGCATCCGAGCGACTGCGCACCGAGCAGCAGGCCTGCGACACCACGCATCACGAGATGCAGGGCTGGCTGCGCGACCTGGGCTTGGCGCTCGGCTTTGACGTGTGGATCGCCTCGAACGACCGCAGCCGTGCCTACGGCGGGGGCCAACTCGGCGATGGGTGCCTGGCGACGCTCGTGGCCCAGGGCGTGCAGGCCGCCGAGTCCGTGCGCCTGATCGACGTGCTCTGGCTGGAACGGGACAGCCGGCGGTTCGCTGCGGCGTTCGAAGTCGAGCATTCGACCTCGATCCATTCCGGCATCGTGCGCATGCTGGACCTGGCCCTGGGTTCGCCGCTGGGCGACGGCTGCGCGCTGTTTCTGGTGGCACCGGACGGGCGTCGCGGCGAGGTCGCGCAGCAATTGCACCGTCCGGCTTTCATGCGCGTCGCTGAACTCGGGATACGTTACCTGCCTTACAGCGAACTGCGACAGCACCGGGAGGCGATGGCGCGCTTCGGCAGCGGCATCAAGCCGATCCTGGACATTGCCCAGTTGCTGTGATCGGCAGCGGCCTGCGCGAGCCCTGCCTGCCCGCACAGCCCGCTCAGGTCGTGACGAATTGACCCATCATGCCCGGGTCCTCATGTTCGAGGATGTGGCAGTGGAACATCAGAGGCACCGACGACGCCAATGACGGCGTCTGCACGGCGAGCGTGACCGTCTGCATCGCATCCACGACGAAGGTGTCACGCAGGCCTTGTTCGTGGGTGGCAGGCGGCACGCCGTCGCGCGACAGCAGCGACATGCGCACTCCGTGCACGTGCATGGGGTGGGCCATGCCGGTGGCGTTGAAGAAGCGCCAGACCTCCACGGCAGCGCTGGGGACACTGAGGTCGATGCGGCCGATGTCGAATCGTCGGCCATTGATCGTGAACGGGCTGCCCATCATCGCGCCGTCGAGCGTGAAGGACCGTTGCGTGGCAGCTGCGCTGGCAACGACGTCAGGCGCGGCGGGAAGCGCGGTTGGCGGTGACACCATCGCGCCGGGCTGGCGCGGCAAGCCGACGCGCATCGTCAGCGCCGTGACTTCCGGGCCTGTTCCTCCCAGGCCCATGCCGCCGCTGGCCGTGCGGGCCAGCAGCCGCGTCAGCAGTCCGCTCGGGGCATTGCTGAAGTTGACCAGGGCCTCGGCACGCTCGCCGGGCGCCAGCGTGATGGCGCCGCGCACGACGGGTGTGGCCAGCAGGCCCGCCTCGTTGGCGATCTGCAGCATCGATGCCGAGTCGCTCAGCCGCAAGGTCAGGATGCGTGCGTTGCATCCGTTGAGCAGGCGCAGGCGCAGCCATTGCTGCGGCGCCTGCCAGGTCGGCCCGAAGGCGCCATTGACCAACAGCCGGTCACCGGTGTAGCCCGCCACACGGTCGTCGGCGGACAGGGTGTAGTCGATCTGGCCGCTGGCGGTGAAGCGTTTGTCCTGCAGCACCAGCGCCAGGTCATCGACGCCCCAGGTGTCGGGCAGGGCGGCTGGCGCGATCGCTCCATCGTCGACGATCAGCAGCCCGGCCAGCCCGGACACCATCTGCCGACCGGTCGACCCATGGACATGCGGATGGAACCAGCAGGTGGATGCCGGGTTGGCCACCGTGAAGCTCGGCGCCCATACGGCAGCCGGTTTTTTGGCCTGGTGGGGACCGCCGTCGACTTTCGGCGGAACCACCAGGCCATGCCAGTGAGCGGTCGTGACCTCATCGAGGTCATTGCGAAC
>JANOJJ010000449.1:0-6415 GCA_031408155.1 Rubrivivax sp. | reverse complement strand
CATACCAAACAGGTACCCCCGCCATGACCATTGCGGTAGACGGATGGGGCTGTGGCGAAGGTAACGACAAAACGAAGTACGTCAAGAAGATCACGACCAGCGCCAACGGTCAGATTGAGGTGACGGCACAGGCCATCGACCCTGCGGTGAACGACAAGACGATTACGTTGACCCCGCAAGACAACACTGGTACCGCGCTGACCACCGCGGCGATCCCGACTCAGGTGTATCAGTTCAAGTGCCAGCCTGGCGGCGGCGCCGCGATTGACGGCAAGTACCTGCCGGGCTCGTGCAAGTAGTCTTGAACGCGGGCTGACCTGATGAGGTCGGCCTCCAGCAGAAGGGTGCCCTGGCGGCACCCTTCGGCATTCTTCAGGGACCGAATGTCAGCCGTGCCGCAGCGCCTCGCGTCGAAGCTGGATTCGGAGACCATGCTCGCGGGTGCCGTCGCGGTGGCGTTTGCTGTGGCCTGGACCCTGTTCGTCGGCAAAGAAGTCGGCTGGGACTTGTTCAACCATCAGCTGTACCTGCCGTTCTCGCTGCTGTCCGGGCGATTCCAGAGTGACCTGTTCGGCGCCGGTCCGCAGAGCTACCAGAACCCAGCCGGCTATCTGCCCTTCTATCTGCTGGTGCGCTCGGGGCTGCCGGCATGGTCGGTCGGCGTTGCCCTTGCGGTCTTGTATGCAGGATTGATCACGCTGTCGCTGCAACGCATCAACCGAAGCGTGCTGGGCGACGGCAACGCAAACCGGCCTTGGCGACGGGTTGCGCTGGCCCTGGCCATCGTTGCACCCATATTCCTGTATGTGGTGGGCACGTCGTCGATGGACCCGCTGGGTGCCGGATTGGTGCTCTTTGCGCTTGCCGTTGCGCTGGAGTCCTCGCCGCGCGCACTGGCCATCGCAACGGCCGGAGCTGCACTGGGTCTTGCCGTGGCCATCAAGCCGACCAGCGCCATCTTCGCCCTGCCTGTGCTTGCCGTTGTGCTCAGCCGGGTCTGCGCACGGCAATGGTCGCCAGGCAAGTGGCTGACATTCCTGGCCGCCGCTGCGGGGATCTTTTCGGTCGTCGGCGGCGCCTGGGCGGCATGGCTGTGGTTGCGCTTCGAAAACCCCGTCTTCCCGCTCTTCAATCACTTGTTTCAGTCGCCGTTTGCGCCAACGGGCATTACGGTGGCAATCCGTTTCCTGCCCCAAACCCCTTGGGACTGGATCACCAGGCCGTGGGAAATGGCCCAGATCAAACCGTTCACGATGGTCGAAGGCGTCATGCCCGACTTGAGGCCACTGCTCGCCTGCCTGAGCGCAGGTGCAGCGGCGGGCCTGGCAACCCGACGCCATGGCTGGAGCCTGTGGCGGCGTTCGACCACCTGGCTGCGGCCCGACGTGCAGTTGGTGCTGGTCATGGCCAGCGCCTACGTGCTGTGGCTGGCAACGTCGGGCAATGCGCGCTACGCCATCGCCTGGTTCATGCTGTCCGGCGTCGTCCTGGCGCGAGCGCTACAGTCCTGCTGGCCTTCGAAATGGGTGGTGCTGGGTCTGTACACCCTGGTTGGCCTTCAGCTCATCGTGCTGATACGGGACGGTGAAACGCGGTCGCTGGCGTCGCCCTGGGATTGGCGGCCGTATTTTCCCGTTACGATACCCAGGCAGCTCGTCGATGAGCCTTTTCTGCACCTCAGCCTCGGCGTGCAGAGCAATGCTGCAGTCGCCGCGTTCCTTCACACCGATGGTGCCTTGATCAACGTCACGGGGCAGATGACGCTGCCCACCCATGGCCCGCTGGGCGAACAATTGAAGCAGCAATTGGCCAAGTGGCGAGGACGGACGAGGATCCTGTTTGCTCCGCCCACCATGCCCGGCAGCCCAACGCCCGCGCAAGCCATTGCGGCTGAGAACTGGACCCTGACCCATCGCCTCGGTCTGCGACTCGAGCCCAGCGGCTGCGAAGTGATTCGACTGCTGCCGCCCGGGCCAGGATCGGCCATCGGTGGCCCGACCCTGTTGAGTTGCCCCGCCGTGGAGGATCGGCGCGACGATCGGCAATTGGACGCCGAACTCAAGCGGGCGGACCAGGTATTCGCGCTCATCGAGGCGGCCTGCCCGCGAGTCTTCGGTCCGAGCCCGATGGCCAGCGACTATGGCCCACAGAGAGTGTGGCGGCACTACATGAATTCGGACGCGAGGGTCTATGTGTCCGCGACCAAGGGTGTCATCCTGTCGAACTTCCGGACCACGAATCCGGCCAACCTCGGCAGTATCGACCAGGTCGTCGAAAACGGTGGGCGAGACGCCTGCGCCGCATGGAAGCAACTCGCACAGCAATAGCCGTACCGGAGCCGACCGACGAGCCCGACATCGAGCTCACGGTGCTGATGCCTTGCCTCAACGAGGCGCTCACGCTGGCAGCCTGCATCGACAAGGCGCGCAGCTTCTTCGATCGGACGGGCATCGCAGGCGAGGTGCTGATCGCCGACAACGGCTCGACCGACGACTCGGTCGAGATCGCACTGGCCCGCGGCGCACAGGTGCTGCACGTGCGCCAGCGCGGCTACGGCGCGGCGCTGCGGGCTGGCATCCGCGCGGCGCGCGGCCGCTACGTGGTGATGGGTGACTCCGACGACAGCTATGACTTCGCCAACCTGCAAGGCTTTGTCGACGCGCTGCGCCGGGGCCATCAATTGGTGATGGGCAATCGCTTTGCGGGCGGCATCAAGCCGGGCGCCATGCCGCTACTGCATCGCTACCTCGGCAACCCGGTGCTGAGCTTCGTCGGCCGCCTGTTCTTTCGCAGCCCGGTGCGCGATTTCCATTGCGGCCTGCGCGGACTTGATCGCTCGGCCGTGCTGCGGCTGGACCTCAACTCGACCGGCATGGAGTTCGCCAGCGAGATGGTCGTCAAGGCCACGCTCGGCGGTCTGCGCATCACCGAGGTGGCGACCACCTTGTCACCCGACGGGCGCAACCGCCCGCCGCACCTGCGCAGCTGGCGCGACGGCTGGCGACACCTGCGCTTTCTGCTCGTGCACGCGCCGGCCTGGCTGTTCATGTTCCCCGGCCTGACCCTGTTGGTGCTGGGCATCGGGCTGTCGATTCCGCTGGTCATGGGGCCCTTGCCGCTGGGCCGCTTCACGCTCGATATCCACACCCTGTTGTACGCCGCAGTGATGGCCTGCGTTGGCCTGCAGATGCTGCTCTTCGCTGGCACTTCGTCGAGCCACGCGGTGCAGATCGGCGTGCTGCCGTCGATGCCGCCCGGTCTGTCGTGGGCGCGCACGCTATCGCTGGAAAGCGCCCTGCTCGCAGGCCTGGCGTTGTTCGTGGCGGGCGCCGCCATGGCCACCGTCACGCTGTGGATGTGGTCGGGCGCCGAGTTCCGTGCCGTCGACCCGGGTCGTCTGATGCGGGTGGCGATCCCGGCCGCCGCGCTGATGCTGGCCGGCACCCAGATCGCCAGCACGGCGTTCCTGATGGAGTACATCCGGTTGGCGCCGCGCAAGGGTCCGCATGGCGCCGACGCCTGAGCCTTTGCCGCCGTCGCCGCGGATTCCGGCCTACACCACGCTCGAGCGCTTGACCGTGCCGCGGCCGGTCGACCGGATCGACTACATCAGCGCGCTGTGCCGCGACAAGGTCGTGCTCGACCTCGGCTGCCTCGACGAAACGGCACTCGTCAAGCGCGACACCCGGCATTGGCTGCATGGCCGCATCGCCCGGGTGGCGCGCCAGGTGGTGGGGGTCGACCGCTCAGCGAGCATCCCCGCTGTCGGCCTGGTCACCGCCGCAAACGCCCGCATCCACCAGGGCGACGCGATGGCGATCGACGCGGCGCTGCTGCGGTCGGCTCCGTTCGATCTGGTCGTGGCCGGCGAATTCATCGAGCATGTACCCGACCCGCTGCGCTTTCTGGGTGCGCTGCGGCAGGCCTTGCCGGGGTGCGAGCTGCTGTTGTCCACCCCGAACGGACCGAGTGCAGCCAATGCGCTGATGGGCTGTATCGGGCGCGAGGCGCAGCACCCCGATCACCTGGCCAACTTCAGCTTCAAGATCCTGAACACGCTGTGTCGCCGTGCCGGTTTCGAGCAGTGGGACATCCGGCCCTACCGCTTCTTTGCGACCGAGATGATCCTCACCTCGTCGGGCCTGCAGCGGGCAGTGGCGCTTGCGGCGGAACGGGGCATACGAGTCGTCGAATGGCTGTTTCCGCTGCTGAGCTTCGGCTGGATCGTCAGGGCACGGCTGTGAGCAGCCGGTCGCTAGCACCGCTGGCCGGCTGGCTGGACCGATTGCGGCCGTTGCGCTTCGTCGTCGCCGGCGGCATCAACACGCTGGTCAGCTATGCCGTCTACGCGCTGATGCTGTGGCTCGATCTGGCGCTGGCCCTGGCCAGCCTGGTGAGCCTGGTTGCCGGCATCTCGGTCGGCTTCGTCACCCAGGCGAGCTTCGTCTTTCGCAGCCCGTCGCGGGCCAGCCTGGGGCGCTTCGTGCTGGCCTGGGCCGCGATGTACGGCCTGCATTTCGGCATTGTCAGCAGCTTGATGCGCCTGGGCGTGCACCCGCTCGTCGGCGCCCTGGTAGCGCTGGTGGCGATCGCCGCACTGTCGTACTTCGTGTTGCGCGACCTGGTCTTTGGCGCCGGCGACGATCAGACGAACAAGCGATAGAACAGCTGCCGCGCCAGGCTGTTGAGCAGCGGCGTGATGCGCCCGCAGCAGCGGTCCCAGCCCGTCGTCGACGGCAGACCCCAGGCCCCGATCTCAGCCATCAGGCCGCGGAAGTCGGCACTCTGGCGGATGCCGATGGCCACGCTCCAGGACCCGCGCCAGACACGAAAACTTGCCAGCGCCTCGGGGCAGTACCAGGCCTTGCCATGCTCGAGCAGGCGCAGCCAGTATTCGAGGTCGATTACATACGGGTGGCGCATGTCGAAGCCGCCGACGCGCTGCGCCAGTTCACGGCGGAACAGCACCGCACCCGGCTCGCCGATCAGGTTGGTGCCTCGACGCAGGCATAGGCGAATGACCTCGCCGCGCGGCAAGGGGCCGACGCCCGCACCCGGAAAGCCGCGCGCGCGCAGCAACACGCGGCCACTCGGGCCGATCACGTCGCGCGCACTGAAGACCAGTGCGAGCCGGGCCGCGCGGTCGTCGTCGAGCACCTTCGCCTGGCGTGCCAGGCAGTGCGGGTGCAACAGGTCGTCGTGCGGCAGCAGCTTGATGTAGTCGCCGCGGGCCAGCGCCAGGCAGCGGTTCCAGTTGCCCTGCGGGCCCAGGTTGTGGTCGTTGCGCAGGTAGTCCAGGCGCGGGTCGGCCCGGCTGGCCACTACGGCCTGGGTGTCGTCGGTTGACCCGTCGTCGACGACGATCAGTTCGAAGTCACCGAAGGTCTGCTCCAGCACCGAATCGATCGCCGCGGCAATCGTGCCGGCGCCCTGGTAGGTCGGGATGCAGACCGAGACGCGGGGCGGCGAGCCGGTCATGCCGGCGAACATTCAGCGCTCACGCAGCCGGGTCCACCCCGTCGAACAGGTCGGTCATCGCCAGCTCGGCCTCGATGCAGGGCAGCTGCAGCAGCGCCGCGTCGGTCATGTCGTGCAGCACCCACTCGTCGGCGGCGTTGCGCCTGAAGGCCTGCACATCGCGCGTGTCGGGGTCGATCAGCAGGTATTCGCGCAGCGAGCGCAGGCGCCGGTAGAGCGCGAATTTGCGGCTGCGGTCATAGGCCTGGGTGCCGGGCGACAGAACCTCCACCACCAGCAGCGGTGCGCGGAAGATCATCTCGGTACGCAGGTCGTCACGGTCGCAGGTGACGAACAGGTCGGGGTAGAAGATCGTGTCGTCGGCAACCTGGACCTTCATGCCTTCGCTGAAGGCCCTGCAGGGTGTGCCCTTGAGCCGAACGCCCAACTCGCGCATCAGGTTGCCAACCACGGTGCCATGGCTGCGCCGCGCACCCACCATGGCGAACACCTCGCCACGAAAGAACTCGTGGCGCTCGGCCTGCGTGTTCTCCCAGGCGATGAACTCGGCGAGCGTGAGCTTGGCGGCGGGCAGTCCCATGGTCGGTACCTCGGTTGTCCACTCGGTTGTCCATTCTGCCAAACCCCGCCGCGCAAGACACGGACTGCCCGGCCCTTGCCTGCTAAGCTCGCGCCCCGCCAGAGCGCCCAACCCTCGACCCGACCGCCCGACCCGCCCGGATGGACCTCGCGACCTTCCTCGTCCAGTGCCTGAACGCCGTGCAATACGGCCTGCTGCTGTTCCTGGTGGCTTCCGGGTTGACGTTGATCTTCGGCATCATGGGCGTGATCAACCTGGCGCATGGCAGCTTCTACATGCTGGGCGCGTACCTGGCATTCTCGCTGGCGCCGCTGTTCGGACAGAACTTCCTGTCGATGCTGGTGGTCGGGCTGCTGC
>JANOJJ010000681.1:0-1799 GCA_031408155.1 Rubrivivax sp. | reverse complement strand
CCTGGGCCGTGCTCGCGCCCGGATTCTGGCTTTCTTTCGGCGCAGTCGCAGTCATCCTGTATGTGGCGACCGGCCGGCTGCGACCGGGGCGTGGTTCCGTGCTTGGCCATCGCCTCGTTCAATGGGGGCGCATCCAGTGGGCGATCACCGTGGCCTTGGCGCCACTGTTGCTGGTCTGGTTCCAGCAGATGTCCCTGGTGTCGCCGCTCGCAAATGCCGTGGCCATCCCCCTCGTGAGCCTGGTGGTGACGCCGCTCGCGCTGGCGGGCAGCGTGCTGCCTTTCGATGTCATCCTGGAACTCGCGCACGCGGTGATGGCAGGGCAGATGCGGCTGCTCGAATGGTGTGCCGGGCTGCCCGCCGCGGTGTGGCAGCAGCACGCGCCCGCGGCCTGGACCGTGGCACTGGCGTTGGCGGGGACCGCCTGGCTGCTGTTGCCGCGGGGCGCGCCGGCGCGCTGGCTGGGCTTGCTGCTGATGCTGCCGATGTTCGCCGTGGTGCCGCCCGCCCCCGCGGCCGGCGCCTTGTGGCTGACGGTGCTCGACGTGGGCCAGGGCCTGGCGATATTCGTGCAGACCGAGCGGCACGCGCTGCTCTACGATGCCGGTCCCGCCTACAGTCCCGAGGCCGATAGCGGCAGCCGCGTCATCCTGCCGTTCCTGCGGGCCTCGGGCATCGCGCGTCTGGACGCGATGGTGGTCACGCATGACGACAACGACCATGCGGGCGGCGCCGCCTCGGTGCTGTCGGGCCTGCCGGTCGGGGTCTTGTACTCGTCGCTGTCCGAAACCCATGCGGCGTGGCGCGCGGCCCCGGCTTACAGGCTGCCCTGCGCTGCCGGGCAGGGCTGGGACTGGGACGGCGTGCGCTTCGAGCTGCTGCATCCGAGCCCCGGCAGCTACGCCATCGACACAATCAAACCCAACGACCGCAGCTGCGTGCTCAAACTAAGCACCGCGCACGGCGCGGTGCTGCTGACTGGCGACATCGAGGCGCGCTCGGAGGCGGAGCTGCTCCTGCGCGCGCGGGACGCACTACGCGCCGATGTGCTGGTGGTGCCGCACCACAGCAGCCGCACTTCGTCCACTGAAGAATTCATCGCCGCGGTGCAGCCGCGCTGGGCCGTGTTACCGGTCGGTTACCGCAACCGCTTTGGCCACCCGAAAGAGGCGGTCGTTGCGCGCTATCGCGCTGTCGGCGCGCAAATGCTGCGCACCGACGGCGCCGGCGCGGTGCTGGTGCGGCTCGAAGGCGGCGGGATCAGCGTGCAGCCTTATCGCGGGCTGAGAAAACGTTACTGGTATTCGGACTGAAAACTGAAGGCCGGGCCAGGGCCGGCCCGCTTTGGTTCGCGCTTGATCCTGTGTTTGGCGCGCTGCTCCAGCCGCCAGGTCCACGGCGGAACCGGCGCCTGATCCCGCCAAAGCCCGGCGTGCACCCGCCAGTGTGGCCGGTCCGGCCTGCTATACTTTTGGCGCACGCAAGCTGCTGCCCGCTCACCCTCGGGCGCCGCGAGCGATCGAGGGGGCATTGAATGAGCGTGGAATTCAGGCAGTGCCAGGTGCAGTGCATCACGCCTGGCGGATTGCACCAAATGGCTTACACGGAATGGGGCGATCCGGCGGGGCGCGGGGTGCTGGTGTGCGTGCACGGCCTGTCGCGCTGCGGGCGCGATTTCGACTCGCTGGCGCGGGCCATGTCCAGCCATTACCGCGTGGTCTGCCCCGACGTGCCGGGCCGGGGACTGAGCGGCTGGCTCAAGAATCCGATGGAATACCAGGTGCAGACCTATGTCGCCG
>JANOJJ010000387.1:0-2041 GCA_031408155.1 Rubrivivax sp. | reverse complement strand
TTATACGCCGTTACTCCGGATCTAGACGACACCGCGCTGTTGCTTAAACACACTCGCGGGGCGCTGAAAAACGCACGCGCTTGCCGTGGCGAGTGATGCCCGAGACGCCGATGGCCGTGGCCAGGTGCGTCTTGCCCGTGCCCGGTCCGCCGACCAGCACGACGTTCTGCGCGGCATCGGTAAACGTCAGTTCAGCCAGTGTGTGGATCAACTTGCGGTCCGCCGGCGAGCCCTCGAAGTCGAAGCCCGCCAAGTCGCGGTGCACCGGGAACTTGGCAGAATGCATCTGGTGGCTGACCGAGCGCATTGCCCGGTCGGTGGTCTCGGCTTGCAGCAGGTGTTCGACCAGCCAGCGCGAAGTGTCCAGGCCAGCGCTGCCGCCTTGCTCGACCAGATCGGCCCACGCGCCGGCCATGCCGTGCAGACGCAGGCCCTTGAGCTCGACCGTCACGTCACGCGTCATGGTCAGCCTCCTCGCTCATGCTGTCGGCGCTGTCCGTACGCAGACGGTCGTAGCGCGCCGTGTTGGCCAGCGGCGGCATCGCCGCCTGCAAGGTCGTGGCCGCGTTCTGCGGCACCGGTGCAGCGTTCAACCGCCCCAGCACATTGATCACATGCTCGACGCTGACCCGCCCGGACGGCGGTGCACTCTCCAGCGCCAACTCCACGGCAACGAGCACAGCGTCGAGCCCGGCTGTCGGCACGATGGCCAGCACCTGAGCCATCACGCGGTCGCCGCCCGGGTTGCGCAGCAACGCCCGACGCAGTTGCTGCAACGGCTCGGGCAGGTCGGCGAACGGTGCGCCGTTCCTCAGCGCGCCGGGCTTCCTCTGCAGCAGCGGGATGTAGTGCTGCCAGTCGTACTTGGTTCGGCCGCGGTCGCTGAGCCGCTCGTGGCGCGCGGCGAAGACATCGCCCGCTATGACCACCACGCGGCTCGTGTACAGCCGCGTGCTGACCATCTGCCCAGCCCACTCGCACGGCACCGAGTAGCGGTTGCTGGCCACAGACACCAAGCAGGTGCTGCTCACCCGTGCCAGCTTCTCGACGTAGCCGTCGAAGGGCGCCGGCACGGGCATCAAGTGGGACCGCTCATGCTCGAGCATCTCGGCCACGCTGAACTGCTCGTGCTCGGGATGACGAATCTCGCCCCACAGCGTGCGGCACCGCTCGGCGAGCCAGGCGTTGAGCTCGACGAACGAGCCGAAGCGCAGCTTGGCCGCGTCGATCCAGATTCGACGCCGGCTGTCCTGCACGTTCTTCTCGACGACTCCCTTCTCCCAGCCGCTGGCGACGTTGCAGAAGTCAGCATCGAACAGGTAGTGCGCGCACATCACGGCGAAGCGGGCATTGACGACGCGGCCCTTGCCCTTCTTGACCCGGTCGACCGCCGTCTTCATGTTGTCGTAGATCCCGCGGCGCGGCACGCCGCCCAATGCGGCGAAGCTGCGGGTGTGGGCGTCGAAGAGCATCTCGTGGCCCTGACTGGGGTAGGCCACCAGCCAGAAGGCACGGCTCGCGCACAGCTTCATGTGCGAGACCTGCAGCCGGTAGTAGATGCCGCCCACCACCAGAGCCTCTTCACTCCAGTCGAACTGGAAGGCCTCGCCGAGCTCGAAGGCCAGCGGCACGAAGGCGTGGCTCGATACCGCCTGGCCTTCGCCGAGTCTCCATGCGCGAATGAAGTCGGTGACGCGGCTGTAGCCGCCGGCATAGCCGGCCGCCTTGATCTCGGCGTGCAGCGCACGGGCAGTGCGCCGCTCCTGCCGAGGTCGCCGGGCGTCGCCCTTGAGCGCTTGTCTGATGCTCTCGTGGAATGCGGTGAGCTTGCCCGGCTGCTCAACGCGCTGGTACTTCGGCTCGGCTTGCAGCGGGCCTTCCAGCCACTTGGAAACCGTGTTGCGCGACAGCCCCGTCGTGCGTGCAATCTCGCGCTGAGATTTCTTGCCCCGGCTGTGCATGCGCCGGATCCTGCCAATCATGTCCATGGTGATCACTCCTTTTTCCCTGCTGCTTAAGAAAACAGCAGGGTAGGTGGAAC
>JANOJJ010000676.1:0-2985 GCA_031408155.1 Rubrivivax sp. | reverse complement strand
CGCAAGGCCTGCAGCGCCGCCGCGGAGCGGTCGGCGTCGGGCAGCCGCCGTTCGATGAAGGTCCCGAGCCGGTCTACCGGGGCGTCGGGCTCGAGACCGTAGAACGCTGCGGCCAGGCGGGCCGGCGTCGGCCGCACGCTGCGCAGCAGCAGGTCCTCGGCCTCGAGCGCCGGCTTGCCGGCATGTTTGCGATGGAAGCGCGCGATGAATTCGCGCCCTTCCTTGTCGGCGAAGCGCGCCAGGTATTGCAGCCGCCGCGGGTTCGCCGGCTCGTCGATCAGGGCCGCGCTGTCGCCCTCGCTGCGTGCCATCACGTGGCGCACCACATCGCGCATCAGGCGTACGAACACCAGGTTCACCGAGCGTGTCAGCGCTTCGCGCACGCTCATCGTGCGCTGGTTGTCCTCGGCTTCGAAGTTCTCGAAGCGGTGCAGGCCGCCGCCGGTGTAGAACGCTTCGCCGGGACTGGCCGAGTAAGTGCGCTCCAGCGCCGCGTCGAGCAGCGCCGGCAGGCCCTTGTCGGTGGCGCGCGCGAGATGGTCGCGCGCCCACCGGCTCAGCGCGTCCTTGCTGCCGATGTTGAGCGCGGCGAGTTGCCCGGCGGACAGGCCGCTCCAGCGCTGGTGCAGGTCGGCCAGTAATTCCAGGTAGGTGACCAGCGTGCGCAGCTTGGCAGTCGAGCCGAGGTCCAGCCGCGCACCCTCGTTGAGGTCGAACGGCTGGTCGAAGTTGTCGGTCTGCACACGCAGCAGGTTGCTCTGCTCGCCCCGCTCGAACAGCGTGAAGCTGAAGCGGATCTTGCTCGTGTCGTCGCCCTTGTTGAGCAGCCGGAATCCGTACAGGCCGGCGGCCTGCGCCGCCGCGGGATCGGCCAGGCCGCGCAGCAGCGCGGTCGCGGCGCGCTGCACCTGGCCGTCCAGCGGGCTGTGCACGCGCAGGTCGAGGCGGTCGAGGTCGTACGAGTGCGGCAGCGCCAGCAGCGCCTGCAGCTTGCTGCGCAGTGCATTGGCCGCCTTGCGTTCGATGAAAGCGCCGGGCGTTGCAGCGACAAGCGGAGACTGCGGCTGCAGGTCCAGCGGCAGCGCGGCGTCGCGCAGGGCCGGCGCAATGATGCCGGCATCGGCCAGCAGGCGCAGGTGGCGGTCGGTCAGCTGGCGCAACTCGGGCTCGCCTTCGGCCAGGTAAAACGACGGTCGGCGCTGCGCGACCAGCAGCGACAGCACCTGCTTGAACGCCAGCGCCTGGCGTTCGGCCAGCAGCGGATCGTGCTCGCTCGTCGGCACGGCAAGCAAGCGGTTGACGTCGTCGAAGTCGCGACCGTACCAGGCCCACAGGCCGTCGCCGATGCCGTTGACCTCGCCGAAGCCGACCTTGGCCGACAGCGGCACGCTGCTGAGGTAGTCGGCGACGATCTGCCGGCGCCGTGGCAGCGTGTGTTCGCCGTCGAGATAGGCGCGCAGCGAGGCCGACGCCATTTGCCGCAGCTTCTCGCTCGCCCGATTGGTGCGGCCTTCGGGTGAGTGTTGGTACTTCTCGATCTGCGTGGCCAGCGTGCTGCCGCCGCCGGCGGCGTGCGTGCCGTCGATCCGGCGCAGCGCCTGGTCGGCCAGGGCCTTGCCGAAGCGGTCCCACTCGACGGCCGGGTTGTGCAGCGCTGACGGCGCGTCGAGCAGCCCGCGGTCTTCGATGAAGAGCAGCGATTTCGCCAGCAGTGGCGGCACCGACTCGAAGCGCTCGTAAACTCGCTCGGGGTAGCGCGCCAGGGCAATGGACTGCCCGCGGCAGTCGAGCAAGTCCAACCCGGCCTGGGACTTCTCGCGGTAGGTCGCGAACAGGCCCTGGTCGATCAGCTCGGTCATCCGGGGCGACATCCGCGCCTGGGCCGACACGGCATAGCCCTGCGTCGTCAGGCGCTGGACGAATTCGGGCAGGCGTTGATAGCCCAGGCGCTGATCGAAGGGCCCCTTGCCGGGGAATCGGATCGCCGGGCTGGGGCCCGGTTGCAGCTCAAAGTGCAGCTCGCGCGTGATGCCCCTGAGCCAGGCCGCTTGCCGGCGCGAGGTCTGCACCTCGTCGGCCACCAGCCACGCCAAAGCGAGCAAGGCCACGACCAGCACGGCGGCCAGGACCCCGCTGCAGGTGCGTTTCCAACGGGACGAAAGGATCGCGAACGACAAGGCCTGCCCACTAAAGATCGAGAGCTTCAACCATAACCATGTTGCAGCGCAGCAGCTAGCATCTTCGACTGCACGCTGTGTGTTTCGCGACGCCGGGCGGCGAATCCGGGCCGCTCGGCTGGCTCGGATACCATTTCAAGGATCGGCTGGGCGCGTTCGGCGCGCGGCCTGAACGGCTGAGAGGACGGGATTGGTACGGAAGACAGGTGGTGTTCAGACAAGGGCTGCCGAACTTCTCAAAATGTCATTCCGTTCCTTTAGGTATTTTGTAAAGAAGTACGATATTAGGTAGATTCATGTTGCCTGTAGGTCTTGACCAAGCGGCTGGCAAGTTTGGCTGAGGAAGGCGCCCGAACCTATGCTATTATGTGTGAGTTGCGCGTATCATACAGCACGCGTTCAGTTTTGAGGTCCGAGGATCTAGGTCAGTTTTTGGGGCCTTAGACGGAGGTAAGCATGGCAAAGAATTCCACTGGATTTGCCGCAAACGAAAGAATCAATCACTCGCTTTACGGGTTAGGAACGATCAGCGAAGTCAATGACATGCACACTGTCATAGAGTTCGATGAAAACGGGCGAAGAAAATTCGTAACCAGCATTGTGCGACTCGAACGGACGGACATACTTGCCCCCGCACCGCCACCCAGGAAGGCCCGAGCCAAATCGACGAAAACGACGAAGAGTAAGGCCGTGAATAACTAAAAACTTGCCAAACCTAGATGAACCACAAAAGGCCCTTAGATCAAGGGCCTTTTTTTATGGAATAATGACCGAGACTCAACGGAAAGGCCGCACGCATCACGAACGA
>JANOJJ010000372.1:0-2574 GCA_031408155.1 Rubrivivax sp. | reverse complement strand
CGAACGCCAGTTCCTTGATCGACTGCTGGCGCTGGTGCCTGGTTTGCCCCAGCCGCAGGCACGTGGGTATCGCTCCTTGACCGCTGTAGGCTGAAGGCGGCAGCGGCTCATGCCCTGGGGCCACACCGTCACCTAGACTAGATCCCCTTGGATGCCCTCACACCAGCCTCGTTGTGTCTACGCTTGCCCTTTCGGCAGCGGCGTAGACGTCGACCGAACGGGTATATTTGGCTTCCTGATCCCGGGACGTGAACCAATGACACCATCATCTAGAGCGGCAGCTGCCAAATCGAAGCGCACCGAAACGGCGGCCCCCAAAGCCCGTAGAGTCCGTTCGAAATCGGCTAGCACGAAGCGGTCCAAGAAGTCTGCAACCAACCTTGCCATCGCCACAGAACTCGCGCCAGCGGTCGCCATCGCATTGCTGGACAAGACCGAGCAAGCCGCAGGCGCTCCAGCGCCCGCGCTTGATTGCTTGGCTGCAGGGGCGGCGCCTTCGGAGTACGCGGGCAAGGTACGGGTGCAACTCATGTTCGAGAACGGGGCGGTGCTGCCGGTCGAGATGAGCACCGCTGCGGGAGCGGCACTTTCAAAGGGGCTTTCCGAGGAACTGCCCAAGCAGTAATTCACTGTTCGATGGTCCCCCTCGACGGTAAGCGCCTCAAACAACCCAGCACCCGTCTGTCTCCTCGCAATTCAGCGGCTCGGCGGCCTACCGTTTCGCAGCAGGGGGCGTTGGGTCGAGTTCGACAGTCGCCAGAAATCTCGGCCATGCGAGCCATTGCTTTGAAGTCGAACAGGCGAAGTCAACCTGGTGTCCGAGGATAGGAATTTCAACGCTGCATCTCTCGCCCATGGCCCCGCCGGGCACGGCACGCGGCAGGCTTGATGCGGCCCTCGGAGTCGGCTGCGACCCGTTGAGTGTCGACGGCTCCGCCGAAAATCGTCCGTCATTGGGGGCGCCTACGAGTCAAGCCTGATCAGCATGCCGCTTGGATCCGTCACAAAGGGCCTCGGTCGCAGACGGGCCCCGCAGCCCCGGGCGCCGGGCCGCTTGAACGGGGATCGGTCGGCATGGTCAGGCCAGGCGATCCGAATCAGGTCGCCGAGCAGCGGCTTGGCGCCGGCGAGCGGCCCTGCGGCAACGGGTTGCGAAAGCCGATCAGCAGGCTGCCGTCTTGCGTGCCGGCCAGGCCTTCGATGTTCAGCCCGCCCTCCGGCTCGGGTCCGTGCCTGGCGGCTTCGGCCAGCAGGACAAAGCGCGGATCTGCCAATCGGTCGTCGAGCAGCGGTTCATACAGCACTCCGGCCGCCGCCCTGACGCTGGGCGCCCGGGCCTCGGTGAAGATGTCGGTCGCAAACAAGCGTCGACGGTGCGCTTCGACGTCGCCATCCTGGCCCTTGCGTGCAGGCGAGCTGATCCAGTCGACGCGCTGTCCGATCGCCGCCGCGCCCTCGATGTCGGCTTCGACGTTCTGGTCGCTGGGCTTGCGGTTGTGCAGGTCGTCGACGAGGTCGACGGCTCCCACCGGAATGGCGGTGCCGCGCTTGTCGATGCGCAGGACGTCAGCCTCGTCGTCTGCGACCACGACGTGTCCCTGCCCCAGCGCCACCGCGGCCGAGGCATCGCACGGTCCGCGCTTGCTGTCCTGCGCCGTGGCGGTACCTGCGGCCAGCGTCGCCCAGGCCGCACACCGCAGGCGACGCAGCAAGATGTTCATGCCAGCGGCGCTGTGCATCACATCGGGACAGCGTCGAGCGTTTCTGGTCGGCGTGGCTGTCAACTGCGCAGGTGGCAGCTCACCTGGTGCCCGTCGCCGACGGTCTTGAGTTCGGGCTTGTGGACGTCGCACAGTCCCTTTTGCGCGATTGGGCAGCGGGTGTGGAAATGGCAGCCCGGCGGCGGGCGGATCGGGCTCGGCACGTCGCCCTGCAGCCGGATGCGTTGGCGCTTGACCTGTGGGTCGGGGATCGGCACCGCCGACAGCAACGCTTCGGTGTAGGGGTGGCGCGGGTTGGTGTAGAGGTCGTTCGCCGACGCGATCTCGACGATGCGGCCGAGGTACATCACGGCCACGCGGTCGCTGATGTGCTCGACCACGCTCAAGTCGTGCGCGATGAAGACGTAGGTGAGCTTGAACTGTTCCTGCAGGTCTTCCAGCAGGTTGATCACCTGGGCCTGGATCGACACGTCGAGCGCGCTCACGGCCTCGTCACAGACCACCAGCTTGGGGCTCACCGCCAGCGCCCGTGCGATTCCGATGCGCTGGCGCTGGCCGCCCGAAAACTCATGCGGATAACGCCGCATGTGATCGGGTGACAGGCCCACGGTCTCGAGCAACTGCACGATGCGCGCTTCGTAGGCCTGCCGCGTGGGTGCGAGCTTGTGGATGGTTAGCGCCTCGCCGACGATGGCGCCCACCGTCATGCGCGGGTTCAGGCTCGCATAGGGGTCCTGGAAGATGATCTGCATGTCGCGCGCGAGCGCGCGCAGTTCTTCCCTGCCGGCGGTGGCGCCCGAGCGCCACCAACCCCCCCAGCCAGAACACGCTGCCGATCGCGGCCGCGTGCTCG
>JANOJJ010000371.1:0-1697 GCA_031408155.1 Rubrivivax sp. | reverse complement strand
GGTGAGCAACATCTTGCGCACATCCGGGTGCACGATGATCGAATCGGCGGGTTGGCTGGGCGATTTTGGGCCCGACAGCGAGCGCATCTGGATGCGGTCTTTGGCGTAGGCCGCCGCGTTCTGGTAGGCCACCTCGGTCAGTCCGAGGGACTGGTTGCCCACGCCCAGGCGGGCGGCGTTCATCATCACAAACATCGCTGCCAGGCCCTTGTGGGGCTGGCCCACCAGGGTGCCGATGGCGCCGTCCAGCACCATCTGGCAGGTGGCATTGCCGTGGATGCCCATTTTGTGCTCCAGCCCGGCGCAATAAATGCCGTTGCGCGCACCCAGCGTGCCGTCGGCATTGACCATGAACTTGGGCACCTCAAACAGCGAGATGCCTTTGCTGCCGGCCGGTGCCGGGTTGTCAGGGGTATGCAAGCGGGCCAGCACCAGATGCACGATGTTCTCGGCCAGATCATGTTCACCGGCCGAGATGAATATTTTTTGGCCGGTGATGCGGTAGCTGCCATCCGCCGAGTGGGTCAAAGTCGGCTCGGCCTTGCTGCGCAGCAGGCCCAAGTCAGTGCCGCACTGCGGCTCGGTCAGGCACATCGTGCCGGTCCACTCACCGCTGGTCAGCTTGCCCAGGTAGGCGGTTTTTTGCGCCGGCGTGCCATGGGCGTGCAGCGCCTCGTAGGCCGCGTGCGACAGGCCGGGGTACATCGTCCAGGCCTGGTTGGCCGAGTTCAACATCTCGTAAAAACACTGGTTCAGCACCAGCGGCAGGCCCTGGCCACCGTAGTCGGGGTCGCAACTCAGCGCCGGCCAACCGCCCGCCACGTACTGGGCATACGCCTGCTTGAAGCCCTTCGGCGGGCTGACCTCGTGCGTCGTCTTGTCCAGGGTGCAGCCCTCGGCATCACCCGACAGGTTGATCGGTGCGGTGACCTGGGCGGCAAACTTGCCGCCTTCTTCAAGCACCGCGTTCAACGTGTCGGCATCGATGTCGGTGTGCGCGGGCAGCAGCTTGAGCGTGCTGACCGCATTGAACACCTCGTGCAGTAAAAACTGCATGTCGCGGATCGGTGGGTGGTATTGGGGCATGGCAAAGCTCCTGAAACGGGTCTGGAATGAAAACAAAAGAAACGTCTGCCGGCAGTCAGCGCGCAGGCGGCCGCAGTGGCTGTGCGGGTGGCGCTGCGGCGGCTGGGTCAGCCAGCAGGTAAAACTGCACGATGCGCTCGAACCCGGTGCGGGCCCGGTCTACCGCACCGGGCAGGCGCAAGAACCGGGCATCGTGGTGCAGCGCCAGGATCAGGCCATGCACCTCAAACAGCATCTGCAATGCATCGGTGTCGGCGCGCAGGTGGCCGGCCTGCACTGACAGCGCGATGGCGCGCTCCAGCGCCGCCTGCCAGGCCCGCACCATCGACGCCAGCGCATCCCGCACGGGGCCGGGCCGGTCGTCAAACTCAACCGCGCCGCTGATGTAGATGCAGCCCGAATCCAGTTCCACCGTGACACGGCTCACCCAGCGCTCAAACAGTGCACGCAGCCGGGGCAGGCCGCGCGCTTCTTGCACGGCGGGGAAGAACACTTCTTCCTCGAAGCGGGCGTGGTACTCGCGGATCACCGCAATTTGCAGCTCTTCTCTTGAGCCGAAATGGGCAAACACGCCCGATTTGCTCATCTGCGTCAGCTCGGCCAGCGCGCCG
>JANOJJ010000280.1:0-6853 GCA_031408155.1 Rubrivivax sp. | reverse complement strand
CGCCGGGCTTGAAGCCAAACAGCCTTTGGTAAAACGCCCGCGTGCGCCGCATGTTCTGCGTGGAGTACATGATGAAATCCACGGCCCGCACAGGAATGGGCGGCGGGCGGCGGGATGATCGTGATGTTTTCGTGGGTGAGGTTTTCACGGCGATGGTTTAGTTCTGATCAGAATTCATGACTTGTTCTTCCTTCCCAAACTCCGGACAGCACGAGCCGCTGCACTCATGGCACTCCGGACACAGCTTGCGTCCGCCAAACTCGATTGTGCCGTAGCGGCCGCATTCGTCGCAGGTCAGGTTTTCGTTGATGGAAGCCGCGGGGTTCACTGCTTCGCGCGCCCGGTGTCGCGAAGCGAGTGCGCGAGCAGCCAGTCGTAGAGTTCCGGGTCGTTGTAAGTCTCGGTCCAGGAATCATGCTGCGCCTCGGGATAAACGGTCAGCTTCACTTCCTTTGCCCCGGCCTTTTTCATCGCCCGGATCATGCGTTCGGATTCCTCGAGCGGCACGACCGGATCCTTCGCCCCATGAAAAGCCCAGATCGGCAAAGAGCCGAGCGGATTCGACGGCTTGCCGTAACCCGCCAGCAAGATATCAATCACCTGTCCCCCGCCGCAGATCGGCGCGATGGCCGCAAACTTTTCGGGATGCGACACGCCCAGACTCCACGTGCCGTAGCCGCCCATGCTCAGGCCGGTGAGATAGATGCGGTTCGTGTCCACGGCATATTTCTTTGTGACAGTTTCAAGGAGCTTGAGCAACGAATCGTTCTGCCAACGTTCACCCTCGGGGCAAAGCGGCGCGATGATGATGAACGGGAAGTTCGTTCCCTGTCTTACCAGATTCATCGGGCCGTGAACGGCCACCCGCTGGACGTCCGTGCCGCGTTCGGAGCCCTGCTACGACAGCTACTGCCCCAACATCGAACTGGCCGGCGGCACGGTGGTGCGAGTGCCTTTGAGGCCGGGCACCTTCAGGCCCGACTTCAAGCTGATCGGCGACGCGTTCACCGCGCGCACGCGGGCGATCATCGTCAACTCGCCGCACAACCCCACGGCCACCGTGTGGACGCGCGCCGAGATGGAGCAGCTGGCCACGCTGCTCGCGCCGACCGACATCCTGCTGATCAGCGACGAGGTCTACGAACACATGGTGTACGACGGCGCGCCACATGTCAGCGCGTCGTCGGTGCCTGCGCTGGCGGCGCGCGCCTTCGTGGTCTCGAGCTTCGGCAAGACGTATCACGTCACTGGTTGGAAGATCGGCACCATGGCCGCTGCGGCGGCGCTGACGGCCGAGTTCCGCAAGGTCCACCAGTTCAACGTCTTCACGGTCAACACGCCGATGCAGCATGGCCTGGCGCGCTACATGGATGATCCGCGTCCTTACCTCGAACTGCCTGCCTTCTACCAGCGCAAGCGCGACTTGTTCCGCGCTGGCCTGGCGCGCACCCGGCTGCGCCTGCTGCCCAGCGAGGGCACCTATTTCCAGAGCGTGGACTACAGCGCGGTGAGCAGCCTGGCCGAGGCCGACTTCTGCCAATGGTTGACGCGCGAGGTCGGCGTTGCGGCGATCCCGCTGTCGGCGTTCTACGACGGCGGCTTCGAACAAGGCATTGCACGCTTGTGCTTTGCCAAGCGTGACGAGACGTTGATCCGTGCGCTGGAGCGGCTGGTCAGGCTCTAGCGCTCAGCGACGGCGCCGGTTGCCGATGCCGGAGTCGTTGGGCTCTCCGAACAGGCTCTCGGGTATCGCCGGTCGGGTGATGTCCAGGTCCACCGGCACCGTGGGCTGGCTGTCCAGGTCGACCAGGCCCGAATCGGGCGGAGCGCTGCCGGCGTCGAGCGACATCGGCTGCGTGAACTCGTTGCCCTCGGTGATCG
This sequence comes from Rubrivivax sp., assembly GCA_031408155.1. Classification (GTDB taxonomy): domain Bacteria; phylum Pseudomonadota; class Gammaproteobacteria; order Burkholderiales; family Burkholderiaceae_C; genus Rubrivivax. The sequence continues at coordinate 4,972 of JANOJJ010000280.1, read as the reverse complement.
GCAACAGCACATCGACGTTGTCCGAGCCCATCGGCTCGCGATCCAGCAGGTCGCGCGCCAACGAATACAGAAACAGCACGTCCCGATAGGCCGGCATCTCGAACAGGTCGCCGCGAGTCTTGCGGAACAGCAGCGACTCGAGTTCGGCCATCGCGTCGATCGGCGACGGCCAGGCCATCTGCAAGCGCGCGACGATGTTCGGGTAGTCCTCAAGCCAGCGGCCCTCATGACCTTCGGACTCCCAATCGGGTGCGTAGGCATTGAATCGATGGTTGAAGCGCGCGCGCGTACGTTCATACGCGTCGCGGTCGCCACGCCGGCGATAGATCTCGAGCAGCTTCAGATAGGGTATCGGGCTGCCGCCACCGGTGCTGCGCAGGTGGTCGACCAGCAGATCGACCGCAGCATCCTCCTGGCCCAGCACGATGAAGAACTCGGCCTGCTGCTCGAGGTCGATCAGCTCGTCGATCGAAACATCGCGCGACGGCTCGGGGTCCTCGCGCCAGCCCACGGGCAGCGGTTGCGTATGTTCGGTCGCCAGCGGCGGCTCGGTCACCGGACCAAGGGCAGGGTCGGGCTTGAAGATCGGACCGAGCACGCCGGGACGGGTGGTGACCGCAGCGGCCGAGGTCGGTCCTGCGCCACCCGGACGAATCGAGTTGACCTCGGTCGGCACCTCGGTCGCGACAGCTCGCGCGCCGTCGGCAGCCGCTGTAGCGTTCCACCAGGTCTGCTCGCGCTCGACCTGCAGACGGCGCAGCTTCAACCACAACCAGGCCGCCAACGCAGCCAGCACGGCCACCAGAGCGGCCAGCACCAACATCCAGGTCGAAGCCTTGTCAGCGTCGATCGCGCGTTGACGCAGCCCACGCAGGGCGTCGCGATCAGCGGCGGAATCGGCGCGCAGGCGCTCGATCGACCTTTCCAGGCTGGTGATGCGCTCGGCGGCGGCCGCGGTGGCCTGCGCAGCGGCACGTGCGGCTGCGGCCGAGGAAGCGGCTTCGATGATCTCGGCCGTGATCGCAGCCACCGCCGCTGGCGGCTCGGCCGCATCGAGCTTGAGGCGAGGCCGGGCCGCCACCGGCGGCCTGGCGGGTTCGGCCGGGCGTGTGCTGCGTCGCGACACGGTTCGCGGCCGGCGCGGCGCCGGCGCTGCCGTCTGCGCCGCCGGTGCAGCTGCCGGCGCCGCCGCGGCAGCAGTTTGGGCTTCGGCAGCTGCGGTCCGTTGCGCAGGCTGCGCCTCTGCCGCAGGCGGCAACAGGCTTTCGACGGGTGGCGCGATCGGTGCACTGGGCGTACTGGTCGGCGCGGGGTCGACAAACAGCACAAAGCGGCGCGAGACGCGCGGCGGGCAACCCACCGCCAGCGCGATCGTGACCACCGGCTCTTCGATCACGACCGAGGTGAGTACGCGGATCAGCAGAGCGCTGCCATCGCCTTCAAGCCGGGTGCTGACGGCATTCGGGTGCAGGCGCAGATCGCCTGAAATGACCTCGGCGGCCACGCATTCAGGGGTCAGCGACTCGCCCGGGTCAAGCCGCAGGCTGACCACATGGTCCAGCGGCTGACCCAGGATCGCCGAGGTCGACCTGGAACTGATTCCGATGGCTTGCGCTCCGACCGCCAATCCGGCCAGGGCAAGTGCAATGACGAGGGTTCGAGGCCGCTTCTTCTGCATTCGGTAAGGCCGGGCTACAGCGCACATTGACTCTAGCATGAAGGGTCGCTCGTCAATCCCTTGCAAAGGACCTCGAACCGGAGACCGCAAGGCTGCCGTCTTCAGTTGCCGACGCAGCCCGGGGAGGCGGGGTTGACGGGGCCGTCGCAGCACACGCGAGCGTGGTCCGTGCGCGCCACTCGCAAGGCGCCCGACAATGGATGGACAATGCGATCGCTGTTTCGCATGTCGCTTCAGAGACAAGGCATGAATACCCCGGCTCTTACAATCGACGAGCGTCACAACATCGAGGCTGGTGCGTGGTTCTCCAAGCTGTCGCTCCCGCTGCGCAACGCCATCCTGTCGCGTGCCGCCGTGCGCCGCCTGACCGACGGCGGGCCGTTGGCGGCGCGCGGCACACCGGCCGAAAGCTGGTGCGGTGTGGCCCGCGGGGCGGTGCGCGTCAGTTCGGTCTCGCTGTCGGGCAAGCAGGTGACGCTGACCTACGCCGAGCCCGGCACCTGGTTCGGCGACATCGCGCTGTTCGACGGCCTGCCTCGCACGCACGATGCGCACGCGCACGGCGACACCACCTTGCTGATGGTGCGCAAGGCCGACTTCAAAGACCTGCTCAGGCAGCACGTGGAGCTCTACGACGCCCTGCTGCGCCTGAACTGCCGCCGACTGCGGTTGATGTTCAACCAGTTCGAAGACCTCAACACCCGTCCGCTGCAGGCGCGCCTGGCCAAGCAGTTGCTGCTGCTGGTCAAGAGCTACGGCATCGAGCAGGGCGAAGAAATCCGCATCGGCCTGCAGCTCGCACAGGAAGACCTGGCCCAATTGCTGGGCGCCTCGCGTCAACGCGTCAACCAAGAACTCAAGGGCTTCGAGCGCGACGGCGCGGTGCGCGTCGAACCCACGCGGCTGGTCGTGCTGTCGCGCGAGAAACTGCTGGCCGCTGCCGAACGCTGAGACCCGCGCCGAGGCCTTGCCCCTATCACCCGCCGACGCGGCCTGGCTCGAGCAGCTGGTGCGTCCCCGCCAGGAGTCCTCATGGATCACTTCACGGGCACCAAGCCGATGGCCGACAGCCATGCCTTCGACGTGGTCGCTCTCGAGCGCTACCTCGCAGCCGAAATGCCCGGCTTTGCCGGCCCGCTCACGGTCGAGCAGTTCAAGGGCGGCCAGTCCAACCCGACCTACAAGCTCGTCACGCCCGGCGCCAGCTACGTGATGCGCAGCAAGCCCGGCCCGGCGGCCCGGCTGCTGCCATCGGCGCATGCGGTGGAGCGCGAATTCCGCGTCATGAGTGCGCTCGCCTTGACGCCGGTGCCCGTGCCGCGCATGCACGTGCTGTGCGAGGACGAATCGTTGATCGGCCGCGCTTTCTACGTCATGCAATACATGCACGGCCGTGTGCTCTGGGACCAGTCACTGCCGGGCATGAGCGCGACCGAACGAGGCGAGATCTACGACGAGATGAACCGCGTGATCGCTGCCCTCCATTCGGTCGACGTGCGTGCCGTGGGTCTGTCCGACTTTGGCAAGCCGGGCAACTATTTCGAGCGCCAGATTGGCCGCTGGGGTAAGCAGTACCTGGCGTCGGCGGCCGAACCGATCGAGGCCATGGACCGCCTGATCGAATGGTTGCCCGCTCACCTGCCCGACAGCGCCCGTGACGACAGCCAGGTGTCGGTGGTGCATGGCGACTTCCGGCTCGACAACCTGATGTTCGATGCCGACGAGCCGCGCGTGATTGCCGTGCTCGACTGGGAACTCTCCACCCTGGGCCACCCGCTGGCCGACTTCAGCTACCACTGCATGGCCTGGCACATCCCGCCCGGTGAGTTCCGCGGCATCGGCGGACTCGACCTGAGCGCGCTGGGTATTCCTGCCGAAGCCGACTACGTGCGCCGCTATTGCGACCGAACCGGCCGTGGAGACCCGGCGCTGCTGATGGCCGACTGGAATTTCTACCTCGCCTACAACCTGTTCCGCATTGCCGCCATCACGCAGGGCATCGCCAAGCGTGCGCTGGACGGTACCGCGGCCAGCGCGCAGGCGCGCTCCGCAGGTGCGGCCACCCGCCCCCTGGCCGAACGCGGCTGGGCCTGCGTGCTGCAGGCCTGAGTTCCACCACAACCCCGAACGGAAATCGATATGGACTTCAGCTACTCCCCCCGCACGCAGGACTTCCAGGCCCGGCTGCGCACCTTCATGGACGAACAGGTGTACCCGGCCGAGCCGGCGTACTGGCGGGAAATCCAGGCCAACACGGCGGCCGGCAAGCGCTGGACGCCGCTCGAGACCATCGAGCAGCTCAAGCCCAAGGCGCGGGCTGCCGGACTGTGGAACCTGTTCCTGCCGCCGCGCGCCGAGACCTCCGATGCCCCGCTGCCCGCCGGCTACGGCGTGGGCCTGTCGAATCAGGAGTACGCGCCGCTGGCCGAGATCATGGGTGCGGTACCCTGGGCCAGCGAGGTCTTCAACTGCTCGGCGCCCGATACCGGCAACATGGAAACCATCGTCCGCTACGGCAACGACGAGCACCGCAAGCGCTGGCTCGAGCCGCTGCTGGCCGGTGAGATCCGCTCGGCCTTCGCAATGACCGAACCGGCGGTGGCCTCGTCGGACGCCACCAACATCGAAGCGCGCATCCAGCGCGAGGGCGACGAGTACGTCATCAACGGCCTCAAGTGGTGGACCTCGGGCGCCGGCGACCCGCGCTGCAAGATCTTCATCTTCATGGGCAAGACCGACCCCGACGCGGCGCGCCATTCGCAGCAGTCGATGGTGCTGGTGCCGCGCGACGCAGCGGGCATCACCGTGGTCCGCCCGCTGTCGGTGTTCGGCTACGACGACGCGCCGCACGGGCACATGGAGGTGGCCTTCAAGAACGTGCGCGTGCCGGTGTCCAACATCCTGCTCGGTGAAGGTCGCGGCTTCGAGATCGCACAGGGCCGCCTCGGCCCGGGCCGCATCCACCACTGCATGCGCACCATCGGCCTGGCCGAGCGTGCACTCGAGCTGATGTGCAAGCGCGCCAGCAGCCGGGTGGCGTTCGGCAAAACGGTGGCGCAGCAGGGCGTGACCCAGGAACGAATCGCCGAAGCCCGCTGCATGATCGATCAGGCGCGGTTGCTCACGCTGAAGGCAGCGTGGATGATGGACCTGGCCGGCAACAAGGTCGCCCGCCTGGAGATCGCCATGATCAAGGTGGCGGCCCCGCGCATGGCGCTCAAGATCATCGACGACGCGATCCAGGCGCACGGGGCTGGGGGTGTGTCGGAAGACTTCGGGCTGGCCAAGCAGTAC
>JANOJJ010000276.1:0-17289 GCA_031408155.1 Rubrivivax sp. | reverse complement strand
GGGCGCGGTGTTCAGCTCGATCGACCATGGCGGCCGCTACGCCTATGCCAACCAGCCGCTGATCGCACGCTGGACCATCGCGCGCCTGGCCGAGACGCTGCTACCGCTGCTGGCCGACGATGCCGACCAGGCGGTGGCGCGGGCCCCCGAGGTGATGGACGCCTTTCCCGCCTGTTACGAGGCGCAGCTGCTGCAGGGGCAACGGGCCAAGCTCGGTTTGCACACCGAACGCGCCGACGATGCCGCGCTGGCCACCGACTGGCTGGCGCTGCTGCAGGCGCAGCAGGTCGACTTCACGCTGGCCTGGAGGCGGCTGGCCGATGCTGCTTCAGGTGACGACGCGCCGCTGCGCGCGCTGTTCGTCGACCCGGCGACGACCGCACCCTGGCTGTCGCGCTGGCGCAAGCGCTGCGCGGCCGAGGGCGGGCAGGCGCTGGGCCGGGCGACCGCCATGGGCCGCGTCAACCCGATCGTGATCGCGCGCAACCACCGCGTCGAAGAGGCGTTGGCCGCGGCCAACGCCGCCGACTTGGGGCCTTTCGAGCGACTGCTGGCAGCGCTGCAGCGGCCGTTCGATGATGACGCTGCAGTGGCCCGTTATGCAGAGCCTGCGCCGCACGAGCTCACGGCCGCCTACCGCACCTTCTGCGGCACCTGACCGAATCCTGCGCGCAGAACGGTGCGTCGGCAGCGAACGACGCCCGCCGGCTGGTCGCCGTAGCCTGCAGCCCGTCGTCGTCAGGGCGCAACGTGTCGATCGCCGCTCGCGACCGGGCATCGGGGCTGCGTACAGTGCACCCATCCCCGATCGCCAAGCACCCTCCCGATGAGCCCCACTACCGCCTCCGATCAGCGCTGGGCCGAGCGCTGGCAGCGCCTGTCGTCGGTGTCACTGCGCAGCTTCCATCGCTACGCCAACTGGTTGGTGGGCATCAGCTGGAAGCGTTTCATCCTGCTCGCGATCGCGCTGATGATCGTCGCTGTGATCGTGCCGCAGCTGCCCCCGTTCAGCTGGAGCGTGACCGAGACGATCGAGGACACCCCCAGTCGCCGCAGACCCGCAGCGGTGCCCAAACCGCCCAATCCACCTGCCGCGCCCGAGCGGGCCGACAAGCCGCGCGAGTCCGTGATCAAGATCGACAAGCCGGCCAGCGGCGCCGGCAAGACCGAGGGCATCGACATCTCGATCGACGAACGCGGCATTCGCATCACGCCACGCGGCAAGGCTGCGGCGGGTACGGCCTCGGCGCCGGCGTCTGCTTCGGTCGCTGCGTCGGCCGCCGCCAGCGGCCAGGTCAGCATCCAGCTGCCACCGGGCGTGGACAAGGAAGCCGTTCGTGAGGCGGTGCAAGAGGCCCGGCAGGCGATCGAAGAGGCCATCGCTGCGCAGCGCGAAGCCGCCGAAGAGGCAGCCGAGCTGGCGCGCGAAGCCAGGCAAACCGCGCGTGAAGCCGAGCAGGCCGCGCGCGAGGCGATCGACGAAGCCAGCGCCACGATCAGCGGCCCGACCGGCAAGATCAAGCGCACACGCAAGATCCGCTGGGGTGACTTCCTGACCGACTTGGCGCTGCTGTGGATCATGGCTTCGGCCATCATCAAGGCCACCTACAAGGGCCGCGTCCAGGCCGAAGTCAAGGCCGCACAAGCCACCGAGACGGCCGAGGCCGAGTCTCTCAAGCGGCAGGTGGTCGAAGCCCGCATGGCCGCGATGCAGGCCCAGGTGGAACCGCATTTCCTGTTCAACACCCTGGCCTCGATCGACCACCTGATCGAGACCGACCCGGCGCGCGCCAGCCAGATGCAGAAGAACCTGATCGCGCTGCTGCGCGCCAGCATGCCCACCATGCGCGAGGCCAACGACGGCGGCGTGCGCGACCTGGCGCGCGAGCTGCAGGTGATCAGGCCCTACCTCGAGATCCTGAAGGTACGCATGGAAGAGCGGCTGAGCACGCGCATCGACGTTCCCGACGGTCTGCTGTCGGCGGAGTTTCCGCCGATGATGATCCAGACCTTGGTCGAGAACGCGATCAAGCATGGCCTGGAACCCAAGGCCGAGGGCGGACAGCTCGCGGTCAAGGCCGAGATCGTGCACGGCAAGTTGCAGGTCAGCGTGGCCGACTCCGGGCTCGGCTTTGGCCGCGCCGCCACCGGCGGCACCGGCGTAGGGCTGGCCAACATCCGCGAGCGGCTGCAACTGCTGTACGGTCCGAAGGCGGCGCTGACGGTGGCCGAGAATCCCGGCGGCGGCACGCTGGTGATGATCACGGTTCCCTATCGCAGCCTGGGCGGCGACGCGGCTTGAGCGTTCGGAGCAGACGCCGTCCAAGTCCTGCACTAGGATCACGCGACGATGAGCGACAGCCTCACCCCTGAACGTGCCGATGCCGCGGGCCGCCCGCGTGCGGTGCTGGCCGACGATGAACGCCTGATGCGCGAGCAACTGCGCGCGCGCCTGGCCGAGGTCTGGCCCGAACTCGAGATCGTGGCCGAAGCAAGGAATGGTCTCGAAGCCGTGGCCCTGGTCGAGCTGCACCGGCCCGACATCGTCTTCCTCGACATCCGCATGCCCGGCCTGACCGGCGTCGACGCCGCACGTCAGATCGCGCAGTTGCCGCCAGCCGACGGCAAGGACGACGAGCCGATGCCCGAAATCGTGTTCATCACGGCCTATGACCAGTACGCGATCGAGGCCTTCGAGCAAGGGGTGGTCGACTACGTGCTCAAGCCGGCTGAGCGCGAACGGCTGCAGCTTACTGCGGCACGCCTGCGCCGCCGGCTCGACGCCCGCCGCCGCGGCGAGCCGGCGCCCGACATGCCGGCGCAGCCGCTGCAGCAGCTGCTGCATCAGCTTTCGGCGCGCATGAACCCCGGCCAGGCGCCGAACTACCTGAAGTGGGTCCAGGCCACGGTCGGCCAGGCGATCCAGATGATCGCGGTCGACGAGGTGCTGTTCTTCGTCAGCGACGAGAAGTACACGCGCGTGCAGACGGCACAGGTCGAGGCGCTGATCCGCAAGCCGATCAAGGAACTGGTCGACGAGCTCGACCCGCAGCAGTTCTGGCAGATCCACCGCAGCACGCTGGTCAACGTGAAGGCGATCGGCGGTGTCACGCGCGACTTTCGCGGCCGCCAGATCGTCAGCGTCAGAGGCCATGCAGAAAGGCTCGAGGTCAGCCGCAGCTACACCGGCCTGTTCAAGGGCATGTAGGACGGCGCGGCCTGGCGTGCGAGGTCTGCAGGTGGATCGGTCGGCTGTAACCCACCCGGCGCCAACGAGCCCCCCGATCGGGGGAGCGACGCATCCCCGTAACGGGCGCCTTTCCGCGCGCCTCGGGCTCCGGCAACATCAGGTTTCAACCTCTCCACGCCCGACCTGCGTGGAGTTGGCCAAGACCCTGGTGTCGCGTCGGAGGAGAGTGCAGATGGGACGGATCGTGATCGTGGGCTACAAGCCCAAACCCGGCATGCAATCCGCGCTCGAAGCGGTGGTCAACAAGCACTGGCTGATGCTGCACCGGGAAGCACTCGTGAGCGACCGACCCGCGCACCTGATGCGCGCGTCCGATGGCACCGTGGTCGAGGTGTTCGAATGGCTGTCCGTGCAATCGATCGAACGGGCCCACCGCAACGCGGCCGTACAGGCCCTGAGGTCGGAGTTCGCAGCGGTCTGCGACTGCGTCCCCGTGGGTCGGTTGGCCGAGGCCGGTGAGCTGTTCTCGGAGTTCGAATCGTTGCCCGCCGCGGACCTCGCCTGAATGCGTTTCAGGCCTTGGCGGAGACGAACACGCCCTGGCTGCGCAACAGTTGCAGGGTCAGCAGCTCTCCATGCAACAGCCAGCCGTCGGCGCTGCGGCGGCAACTCACCACCACCGCCACGGCGTCGAAGCCACTGGTCATCACTCTGATCGCGCTGCGCTCCGGCGCTGCCAGCGCAGACAGCAGGCACAAGCCGCTGAGCGAGAGGTCGCGCAAGCGAGCGGTCTGATCCACCGAGCGGCCCGGCAGGCGCAAGGTGGCCGGCATCGGGCGCGAGTTGCGCGGGCTGCGGCGGCGCCCGAACAGCTCGCCTCGGTCGATGCTGGGACGACGGAACAAGGGGCTGTCGCAACCGTCGCAACGCGTATCCATATGCAGCGATGCCGGCAGCGGTCGGCGGCAGAACGGGCACGAGCGATCGGCCAGCCAGGCCGCCGGATCGCCGCCGTCGGCCGACAGATCCCGCACAGCGGGCGTGAGCCGACGGGATGCGGAGCGCGGGTTCGCCAAGCCGGCCACCGGCGGCGGCTTGGCCCCCGGGCCGTCCAGCGATTGATCGTAGTGGCGCCGGCGGTCAGGATCGGTCAGCACCGCATAGGCCGCGTTGATGCGCGCGGCAACCTCCGGGTCACCGCCCAGGTCCGGGTGGGCCCGCAGCGTGCTCATCAGCGTGCGGTAACTCGCCCGGATGACCTCCAGCGGCGCCTCCGGCTGTACATGCAGGATGCGGTAGAGGTTGCGACGTTCCTCCGCCATTGGGGGGTTCTCCTTCTTCGTGCTGCTGTTATCGGCCCGGCCGGCGGCAACTTGAGGGCGGCCGCGGAGCCTACCACCCACCGGTCAATGTGAAGGCTGCCCAGTGACAAGGATGCGGCTGTTCTCGCATCAGCGCCAATTGCGCCGTGCGCAACGCAGTGGCCGGTGCCTGGCCTGCGGCCAGCGCGGCATGCAGGCGCTGCATGAAGACCTCGGTCAACGCGTCGTCGACCGGCCACAGGCTGGCCAGCACACGCGCGGCGCCCGCGACCAGGAAGGCGCGCACCAGGCCGACCCGGTCGTCACCGGCGTCGGGGCTCGACAGGGCGGTGTCGCAGGCACTCAGCACCACGGTGCAGGGCGACAGGCGCAGGCGCTCGACGGCCTCGGCGGTCAGCGCTCCATCGGCCAGGTGCAGGGCCGAGAACATTGGATTGTCGCCGCGGAACTCGGCATGACAGGCCAGGTGGAGCAGGTCGGCGCACGGCGCCTCGTCGGTCAACGCCTTCAGCGTGGCCTTGTCGCCGACGAAGGCTCGACCACCGGCAAAGCGCGCGGCCACGCGGGTCGCTTCGCTGGCCACGTGCGGCAGGTGGTCGGAGTGGCCGAAGGCGCGCACTCGCTGGGCTGGGTGCGGCGTGCGGCGCAGGCCATGCAGGGCCACCTGCACGCTCGGAGCGAGCGCCAGTTCATGCCGGCTGACGACCGGCGCCGTGCCGTCGTGCAGCGCGGCAAAGGGGACACCGGCCAGTGGACCGTGCGGCACCACCAGTACGCGGCGGCAGGTCTGCACAAGGGGCGCCAGCGGCGCCCAAATCAAGGCATGCACCTGTTGCAAACGAACCAGCGCACGCTGCGTCAGCAGTGGCAGGTGGGCCGCCACCGGCACCGCACCGACGCGCAGGGTGTCGAGCTGGAACCGCAGCGAGCGCAGCGCCTGTTGCGTGGCCTGCCAGGACGCGAGGCGACGCTGCAGTCGTACCTCGCTGCGCGTGACGACGCAGGCGAACAACTCGTCGCCCTCGACGCCGTAGGCCAGCAGCGCGTCGCCATCGCCGAGCAAAGCCTGCAGCTCCGCGGGCTCGAAGGCACCGTCGACCACGGTCGCCGGCCCGCTGGCGGCCAGACGCTCGCGCCGGCTGCGCTCCAGCAGCTCGCGCTCGCTGTCCCGGATGCGTTGGGTCAGCGCTGGCGACGACTCGCCTTCGGCACGCTGGCGCTGTTCACGACGATAGAGCCAGTTCAGCTGCGCGCGCAGCGCATCGGCGACCGGATCGGTGCCGGTCCGTGCGCCTTGCTGCAGCCGGTCGGCCAGGGCGCGGGCGCGAAAGCGGTCCAGACTTTGCAGCACCAGGCTTGCTGCCAGCGGGCTGCCGCTTTCGGCATCCAGCAGCGCCAGCCGCAGCAGCCCCTGGTACGCCCGCAGATGGTCGGCCAGGAAGGCGCTGCGGATTTCGTCGCCTGGCAAGGCGCGGCGCTGCGCTTCGGTCAGCACCAGCGCCTGCTCGTAAGCCAGTCGAGCGGCCAGCTGGTGGCCTTCGGCCTCTGCGACCTGGCCCTGCCCGGTCAGGGCCGCTGCCTGCAACGCCAGCAACTGCTGCGCCTGGGCGTGGGCCTGCACCATGCCGAAGGCGCCGCGCGCTTCAGTCAGCCGGCCCAGCTCCAGCAGGGCTCGCGCGCGCAAAGCTTCGGCTCGGACCTTGCCCTCGAGTAAACCGGCAAGGTCGAAATCGACGCCCGCCGACTCGGCCAGCGCAAGGGCGGCGGCCGCATCGACGACCGGCGCCGCCAGCGCCAGCTCAGAGCGCGCCAGGGCCACCGTGGCCAGGCCACTGGGCACCTGCTGCTGCTGGAACAGTCGGCCGGCCTGCAGCAGCGCAGCTTCGGAGTGCGCCGCGCGATGGGACAAGGCCAGCGCCCGGCCCTGCTGGGCCAGGGCCCAGGCCTGCTCACTGGGCATTTGCAGCTCGCCGAAACGCGCTACGGCTTGCTCGTACAGCGCCAGCGCTTCGGGCAACAGGCGCAACTCCAGGTAGGCGTCGGCCAGCTCCTTCTCGGCCACCGCCAGTTGCTGCGGCATCTGCAATCGCTCGAAGGCGCGGCGCGAGCGCTCGAAGCCGGCCAGCGCGTCGCGATAACGGCCGCACACCAGAGCCAGCAGGGCGGCCGATTCGTCGGCCATCGCCTCGAGCACCGGCAGGCCATGCGCCGCCGCGCGCATGCGCGCGCGCGCCAGCATGCGCGTGGCCTCACCGATGTGCCCCAGCGCCGTCAGGGCGTCTGCCAGCCCGATGTCGCACATCACCGAATGCTGGTGGTCACCGACCCTGGCAAAGCGTACGGCTGCGGTTCGGTAGTGGACGGCTGCCTCGTCGTTGGCATCACGACTGAGCTTCATGCTTCCCAGGTTGAGGCCGACCTTGGCCGCTGCCAGCGTATCGCCGAGCAAGACGAACTGGCGTTCGGCCGCCTCGCCGCATCCGGCGGCGTCGTCGTGCCGGCCCAGCAGCGTCAAGCCCATGATCTTGGGCACCTGGGTCTGGGCTGCGTGCAAGTCCTGGCCGAGGGCGGCAAAGCCCAGTTGAGCTCGATCGAGGGCCTGGCAGCCGGCTTCGAGCCGGCCTTGAGTCAGGTGGGCGATACCCTCGGTCCAGTCGGCCAGGGCAGCGATCTCTGCATACAGCTCAGGGGCGGCGCAACGATGGGCGTCGCACAGGCGGCGCAACTCGTGCGCCGCCTGCACGGCCTGCAGCGGCTGGCTGCTCCAGGCGGCGTAACAGGCCTGCTTCAAGGCCCAGGCCTGGTCACGCGCAGCGGCCTCAGCCACGCGCGGGGGTGCAGCGGCCAGGGTCAGCGGCACGGCGCTCGGTTGCTGGCGGCCTGCAATGCGGCCAGCGCATCGAGCTGGCCGATGTCGGTGCCGGCCAAGACCCGCGTGCTGCGCGTCAGGCAGCGCACCGCGCCCTCGGCGCTGAGCGCTGGCACGGCGCTGCGCAACAGCGCCGCCGCGCCCGCCACCAACGGCGCGGCCATCGAGGTGCCGCCCCAGATTCCCCAGCCACCCGGCACGCTGCTCGTGACGCCGTCACCAGGGGCCGCGATCTGGATCCAGTTGCTGCTGTTGCTGAAGCTGGCCAGGCGGCCGTCGGCCGCACTGGCGGCCACGGAAATCAAACCGTAGGCACCTTCGGCGGCCGGATAGACCTTGAGCGAGCGGCTGCCGTCGTTGCCGGCGGCGGCGACGACCACCGCGCCGCCGAAGGCGTCGCAGCGACGCTGGTCGTCGAGGTAGCCGGCACCGGCCAGGCTGTCGGCCGCGAGCGCAGGGTCGGGCGGGATGCAAGACACGAGCAAGGCCACGGTGTCGAGCAGTTGCGTGCGGGCAGGGCCGGCCAGGCTGAGGTTGATGACATGGACACCGTCGTCGGTGGCCGGGTTGCCGTCAGGGTTCACCGCGTACAACATTGCCGCCGCCAGGGTCCAGGCATCACCGCCACCGCCAGCGTCGAGCACCCGCAACGGCATGATGCGCGCGCCCGGCGCGGCCAGGGCCACCAGGCCGGCCACATGCGTGCCGTGACCATAGGCCGGGTCGGCGCGGCTGCCCACTTCCGAGGGATCGGCGTCATGGTCGACGAAGTCCCAACCAGGCAGCAGGCGCGCGGCCAGCAGCGCATGCGTGGCGTCGACCCCGGTGTCGAGCACAGCCACGCGCATGCCGGACCCGACTGACAGGCGATTGGCCTCGGGCAGCCGGATCGCGGCCGGCGCCCATTGCGCGACGAAGGCCTGTTCGGTGCCGATCGCCCAGACATAGTTCTTGGCCGCCTCGGGGCTGCCATGCAACTGGTTCGGTTCGGCGATCAGCACGCCGGGCTCCAGCGCCAGCGCCGCCACCGTGTCGGTGACGCTGGCACCAGCGACGACCTTGAGCCGAAAGATCGGCCGCGCACCCAGGCGGCCGATCAGGCTGAGCTGATGCTTGACCAGCAGAGGCGCCAGGCCGTCTGCGCTGGCGAGCTTGACCAACAGTTCGCCGGCGACGATCCCGGCAGGGTCGGTCGACCTGGCCGCCACAGCCGGCGTGGTGGGCTTGAGCGACTTGACCACCTTGGACGGCTTGACCGGCTTGACGTCCTTGCCCGCAAAGGCCGGGCCGGCCCCGACCATTGCGACCAGCAGCGCCAACAGCGGCAGGCTGCAGCAATGCAGCAGACGATAGGCGGATCGCGTCAGGTGGGTGTCGAGACTCATGGAATTCTCCGGCAGCAAGGAACGTTCGACCGTCGGCGCGCGCCGCTCAGGCGTATTCGCCCATTTCGATCGGCGGCAGCACGATCTCGTCGCCACCCAGTTGAAGCGTCAGCACGTACGTGCCTACGTCGATGTCGTCGAGGTGGAACTCCCCGAGCGAGTCGATGGCAGCATGGCGGGTCGGCGGCGGGGGCGGGCTGCCGGCCCGCAGGTGGGCGGCGAGCGCGACACGACCACCTTCGTCGGGCCCGAGGATCTGGCCGCTGAGCTCGAAGCCACCGCCGGCGGGCACGACGCGCAGGTCGATGTCTCGCCCCTTGGCACTGAACAGCAGATGCCGTGTTTCGGCCAGGTTGCCGCGCAGACCGATCGCCGGCGCCACGCTGCTGCGGCTGTCGAAATGCAGGGCCGCTGCCACCCGTTGCAGCACGTGGCGCAGGCCCTGCCTCAGCGGCCAACCCGAGCTGCGGTCGCCGCGCACGGCTCGCAGGTCGTTGCGCGTGCTCGCCAACTGCACGACCAGGCGGTTGAATTCATCTTCCGGGCGCTCGTCAATGGGCTTCATCGCGCGGCTTCCTGAGGTGGTGGTCGGGCAATCGGTGTTGTCCGCTAGCCAGTTGGAAGCGCCAAACGTGCCAGGTTGTAAGTCGCCATGAAACCCATATGAATCAGGCGTTTGCAATCTGTTCGGGGCACTCGACGCAGGTGTCGAAGGGGTAAATCCCCCATCTCCAAGGGTCAATTCACCCGCCCAGAATCGAGCGTTGCGGCCGCGCCGGTGCCAGCCACGACGCGATGCAGGTCAGTGCCGAGCGCCGAGTCACGCTCACGGCCAGTCCTGCACCGACGACTCGGCCGGCGCTGCGAAGGACCCCTTCACGCTGTTGCGGTCGGTGTGGCCGCCACCTTGGCGACCAGTTCGGCGCGCAGGCGCTTCAAGCGCTGGCGCGGGTCTTCCTTCGTCGTGGCCTGGTCGAGCTTCATCTCGTCGATGAAACGGCTGGGCACTCCGAGCACGGTGTCGCGGCCCTTTTTGCGTCGGCGCAAGGTGCTGACCACCAGCGTGCTGCGCGCCCGCGTGATGCCGACGTACATCAACCGGCGCTCTTCTTGCAGGCGTTCGGGCGTCATGTCATCGTCACCACTGCGAAACGGCAGCAGCCCTTCGTTGACGCCGACCAGCATCACGTGCGGCCATTCCAGGCCCTTGGCCGCATGCAGGGTCGACAGCGTCACCACGTCCTGTTCGTCGCCGCGTTCGGCCAGGCTGATGATCACGCTGATGGTCTGCGCCACCTGGAGCACGCTCTGGCGCTCGCTGTCGAAGCTGCCGCCGTCGGGCGTGATCGCGCCGCCGCAGCGACGCGCCATCCAGTCGATGAAGTCGAGCACGTTGGTCCAGCGCGCAGCAGCCAGCTTCGGGCTGTCTTCGCCGTCGTGCAGGTGACGCTCATAGCCGATGTCCTGCAGCCAGCCCAGCAGCAGCGCCTTGGCGTCTTCGGCGCCGGAGGTGTGGCGCGCCTTGGCCTCGAGCGCGCCGACTTCGCGGCCGAATTCCTGCAGCGATTCGATCGCCTTGCCCTTGAGCCCCGTGCCCAGGCTGGGCGAGCCCAGCGCCGCGAACAGGCTGAGCTTCCAGCGACCGGCAAATTCGCCTAGCGCCGCCAGCGTCTGCTGGCCGATGCCGCGCTTGGGCGTCGTCACCGCGCGCATGAAGGCGGGGTCGTCATCCGGGTTGACCAGAAGACGCAGCCACGCGCACAGGTCCTTGATCTCGGCGCGGTCGAAGTAACTCTGCCCGCCCGAGACCTTGTACGGGATCTGCGCGCCGCGCAGTTTCTGTTCGAACACGCGCGCCTGGTGGTTGGCGCGGTACAGCACGGCGAAGTCACTGAACTTGCATGCGCCCGCCCCGACGGCGCAGCCGATCGCACCTGAGCCGCTGCGCAGGGCCTGGATGCGCGACACCGCGCGCTCGGCCTCATGCTCTTCGCCGTCGCATTCGAGCACCTTCACCGGCTCGCCGTCGCCGAACTCGCTCCACAACTTCTTCTCGAAGATCTTCGGGTTCTGCGCGATCACGGCGTTGGCTGCGCGCAGGATGTGGCCGCTGCTGCGGTAGTTCTGCTCCAGCGTGATCACCTTGAGCTGCGCGAAGTCCTGCCGCAAGCGCTCGAGGTTTTCGATCGTCGCGCCGCGCCAGCCATAAATGCTCTGGTCATCGTCGCCGACCGCGGTGAAAGGCGTGTTCGGGCCCACCAGCGCCTTGAGCAGTTCGTATTGAACGGCGTTGCTGTCCTGGACCTCGTCGACCAGCAGATGGCGGAACTGCGCCTGCCACCTTGCGCGTGCTTCGTCGTCACGCTGCAACAGCTTCAGCGGCAGGCCGATCAGGTCATCGAAGTCCACCGCCTGGTAGGCCTGCAGCCGCTCCTGACATAGCCGCATAACGCGCGCGGCCACGCGCTCGTTGTCGTCGGCGGCGGCGCGCTCGGCGCGGTCGGCGTCCAGGCCCTGGTTCTTCCACCGGCTGATGGTCCATTGCCAGCGCCTGGCCTGCGCGTTGTAGGTGCAGCCGCCGGCGTCGCGGATCACAGCCAGCATGTCGTCACTGTCGAAGATCGAGAACTGCTGCTTCAGGCCCAGCTTCGTGCCGTCGCTGCGCAGCATGCGCACGCCCAACGAATGAAAGGTGCTGACGGCCAGGTCCCTGGCCGCGCGCGGACCGACCAGCGCCTTTGCCCGTTCGCGCATCTCCTGCGCCGCCTTGTTGGTGAAGGTGATGGCCGCAATCTGTTTCGGCTCCAGCCCGGCCTGCAGCAAACGCGCGATCTTGTGCACGATCACGCGGGTCTTGCCCGAACCGGCACCGGCCAGCACCAGACAGGGGCCGGACAAGTGGTGCACGGCGGCCAGCTGGGCGGGGTTGAGCAGGACAGGTTGGTCGGCCATGGCGCTCAGGTGGCAAAGGGCCGCGGATCATAGCCAGACCCGGCCAGGCGTCGAAGCCGCCACGCCGGCCCGATGGCGGACAATGCGCGGCCCCCCGGGCGTCAGCCGCTGCGCCTCGACGCAGCGCGCTCGGAGCGTCGTCCACTACCCCATGTCCGACCCCGCCCCCGACGTCTGCGTCACCCCGCCGCCGCTGATCAGCGTGATCGTGCGCAGCATGGGCCGGCCCAGTCTGGCGGCGGCGCTGGCGTCGATCGCCGCCCAGCAACAGTCGCCAGTGGAGGTGTTGCTGGTCAATGCGCTCGGTCCCGGCCACGGTCCGCCGCCTGCGGCAGCGGGTGCCCACCCGTTGCGCTGGATCGACCTCGGCCGCGCGCTGCCGCGCTCAGCCGCTGCCAACGCCGGCCTGGACGCAGCCAGCGGACCCTGGGTGATCTTCCTGGACGACGACGACGTGTTCCTGCCCGGTCACCTGTCCCGTCTGGCCGCGGCCCTGTCGGTGCACCGCGACGCGGTGGCCGCTTATGCCGACGTCGAGTACGGGCGGCAGGGCGCCGCCGGCTGGGCCAGCGAACATGTCTTCGCCGCCGACTTCGACCCGCTGCGCCTGCGCTTCGAGAACTTTCTGCCGCTGCATGCGGTGTTGGTCGACCGTGGCGCCGAAGCCGTGCGCCGCTGCCGCTTCGACGAGCAGATCGATCTGTTCGAAGACTGGGACTGGTGGCTGCAACTGACTCGGCTGGGTCCCTTCGTGCGGGTTCCGGGCGTGTCGGCGCGGTACGTGGCGGCCGACGGCGGCGGCTCGGGCGTGTTCAGCGACAACCTGGCCGCCAGCCGCGCCCGTGAACACCTGCTGCTGAAGTGGCTGGCGACCGACACCCCGGCTGAGCGCCTTCGGCTGCTGCTGGCGCTGCAGACCCACTTTCGAACCGCCCACCAGACCGCCGACCTGCTGGCCCTGGCGCAGCGCACCGAGCAGGACCTGCGCTCGATGCTGGCCGCGCGCGTTCGAGAGGTCGCCGAGGCCTGCGCCGAGCTCGATGGCTTGCGTTGCGTGGTGGCCGCACGCGAGCGCGAGATCGCCGACTTCGACGCCCAACTGGCCGAGGTGCGCCAGGTGCTGGCGTCTCGCGAGCAGGAGATCGTCGATGCCAATGCCCAGATCGGCGACCTGCGGCAGGTCCTCGCAGCGCGCGAGCGCGAGCTCGCCGACAACCTCGCCCACAGTCAGGGTCTGGCGCGGATCCTGGTTGCACGCGATGACGAAATCACCCATCTGAAGGCGCAGTCCAGCACGCAGCGCGGCAAGCCTGCGGCCCGACGTCCCACCGACGAGACAACATGACCCGCACCGACTTGCACGTTGTGGCCGACCCCGCAAGCAGCACCGTCTTCACCATCGTCTCGCGCAACTACCTGCACTTCGCGCTCAACCTGATGGCCAGCGTGGCCACGCACTTGCCGGGCACGCGGCGCGTCGTGGTGCTGTGCGACGAATGCGATGGCGTGCCTGCGCTGCCGCCGGGGGTGGAACTGCTGGGCATCGACGAGCTGGGCATCGAGCACCTGGACCGCATGGTGGTGCAGTACACCATTCTCGAGCTCAACACCGCTGTCAAGCCGTTCGCCTTCACGCACCTGTTCGGCCAGGACGGCGTCGAGCGGGTGATCTACTTCGACCCCGACATCGAGCTCTACAGCAGTGGCCAGGCGCTGCTGCGCCGGCTGGACAGCGCCGAGGTGGTGCTGACGCCGCATCTGACCGCGCCGCTGGCCGACGAGTGCCACCCGTCTGACCTGACCATCGTGCAGAGCGGCAGCTACAACCTGGGCTTCCTGGCGCTGCGCAGCAGCGTGCAGACGCTGGCGCTGCTGCGCTGGTGGCAGCGCAAGCTGCAGCGCGACTGCGTGGTCGACATTGCGCGCGGTCTGTTCACCGACCAGAAGTGGATGGACCTGGTGCCCGGCCTGTACGAACACGTGCACGTCGAGCGCGACGCCGGCTGGAACGTGGCGTACTGGAACCTGGCGCACCGCGACGTGCAGGGCCAGGACGGCGACTGGCGGGTCAACGGCCGACCGCTGTT
Organism: Rubrivivax sp.; assembly: GCA_031408155.1. Lineage (GTDB taxonomy): Bacteria > Pseudomonadota > Gammaproteobacteria > Burkholderiales > Burkholderiaceae_C > Rubrivivax. Next base: position 3,484 of record JANOJJ010000276.1, on the reverse strand, counting down.
CTTCTTCCACTACTCGGGCTATCACCCGGGCAGCAAGCTGATCAGCAAGCACCAGGACCGCTACACGCTCGAGGACTGCACGCCGGCCGTGCGGACCCTGTTCGCCGCCTACGAACGCAGCGTGTGCGCGCACGGTCGCGAGCGCTTCGCCAAGCTGCCCTATGCCTTTGCCGCGCTGTCCGACGGCACGGTGCTGCCCGACTGCGCCCGCCAGCTGATCCGGCAGGACATCGACTGGGCGCAAGCCCTACCCGACTTCCGCAGCGCTGCTGGTGCGCGCTACCTGATCGACTACCTGACCACGCCGGTGGACGCCGGGCGGCCCGCGCTGTCGCGGCTGGCGCTGCAGTTGTACCGCTCGCGCGAAGACCTGCGCGTGGCTTTCCCCGATGTGCTGGGCACGCATCGCCATGCCTTTGCCGACTGGTTCCGCGGCCGCGCGACCGAAGAAGCCAAGGTGGCGGGCGTGCTGCTGGGCGCGGCCGCGGTCGACGGGGCTGCGACAGCGCCGGCCCAGGCCGATGCGCCCGACGCGTCGCCACCGCACCCGGCGGTGCCCGCACCAGCCACGGCGAGCCCGCCATTGTCGGCCCTGCCCTATCGCATGGCCTACAAGCTGGCCTGGAATGCACGTGATCTGCTGCGTCCGCTGACCACGCCGCAGCTGCGCAACCGGGTCCGAGGCTACCTCGTCAAGCGAGCCTATCCAGCGCAGCCCGCGGCGGCCATGGCGGCGGCCGGCGAAGCGGCACCGCCGTTCGGCGTCACCGTGGTCGGCTACGTTCATGCCGAAAGCGGCGTCGGTGAGTCGGCCCGCGCGACGCTGCGTGCGCTGGCCTGCAGCGCGGTTCCGCACGCGGTGCACGACTTCCGTGACGGCAACCTCTCGCGCATGGGCGAGACCGTCGACGCTGCGCTGGAAACCAGCGCGCGCCACAGCGTCAGCCTGTTCCACATCAACGCCGACCAGTTGCCGCATGCGCGGGCGGCGCTCGGAGAGCGCTGGTTCGGGGTGCCGTACCGCATCGGTTTCTGGGCCTGGGAGCTCGAACAGTTTCCCGACGAATGGCAGAGTGCCTTCGACCATGTGGACGAAGTCTGGGTGCCGTCCGCCTTTTGCCAGCGCGCGGTGGCCGCGCGCTCACCGGTGCCGGTGCTGTGCATGCCGCATGCCGTGGCAGTCCCCGAGCGGCTGCAGCCCGATCGTGCGCGCTTCGGCCTCGAGCCCGGCAGCGTGGTCTTCCTGGCGATGGCCGACGTGATGAGCAGTCCCGAGCGCAAGAATCCCTTCGGTGCGGTGGAGGCCTTTGCACGAGCCTTCAGCGAACGCCGGGCCCGGTCCGGCGCGGTTGAGCTGGTGGTCAAGGTCTCCAACGGCGAACGTGATCCTGCGGCGATGCGAAGACTGCGCACCCTGGCCGCGCGCTGCACCGGCATCCACCTGATCGAGAGCTACCTCGACCGCCCGGCGCTCGACTGCCTGATCGACAGCGCGGATTGTTTCGTCTCGCTGCACCGGGCCGAGGGCTTCGGCCTCGTCAACGCCGAGGCCATGGCGCGAGGCAAGGTCGTGATTGCCACCGCCTGGTCGGGCAACCTGGATTTCATGAGCGGGCACAACTCGTTGCTGGTGGACTACCGGCTGCAGGCGATCGAAGCCGACATCGGCCCCTACAAGCGTGGTGAACGCTGGGCCGACCCTGACCTCGACGACGCCGCCGCCAAGATGCAGCAGGTGGCCGCCGATCCATCGCTGCGCCAGCGCCTGGGTGCGCGAGCGCGCGCCGATTGCCTGGCCACGATCGCACCGCCGGTGGTGGCGCGCATGATCGAAACCCGGCTGGCTGCGATCCGCATCAGCCGGCGCTTGTGATCCGACGGCGCGATTGGCTGCGCGACTGGCTGCGCGCCGCGGCACTGGCCGCGCCGGCTTTCATCCGCCACGCCAGCGCTGCCGAGCTGCCGCGCTTCGCGCTCGGTGTGGCCTCGGGCCAGCCGCGAGCCGACGGCATGGTGCTGTGGACCCGCGTCACCGGAGTCGACTTGCCGCTCCAGGTAGAGGTGCAGTGGGAGCTGGCGCACGATGAAGCCTTCACCCGCCTGGCCGCGCGTGGCACCGAGACAGCCCTGGCGCAATGGGCGCACAGCGTGCACGCCGAACCCGCGGGCCTGGAGTCCGGACGCTGGTACTGGTACCGCTTTCGAGCCCTCGGCCAGCAAAGCCGCGTCGGCCGCACTCGCAGTGCGCCGGCAGCCGATGCCGCTGCCACCTTGCGTCTGGCCATTGCCAGTTGTCAGCGTTGGGATCACGGCCACTTCGCGGCCTGGCGCCACCTGGCGACGCAGGAACTGGACTGCGTGGCCTTCCTCGGCGACTACATCTACGAATACCCGTCGCTGCCGACCGCGCCGCGCCGCCACGACGGCGGGCTGCTGCGCACGCTGGAGCAGTACCGTGCGCGCTACGCGCAGTACAAGCGCGACCCCGCGCTGCAAGACGCGCATGCGGCGTTCCCGTGGCTGCTGGTCTGGGACGACCACGAGGTCGAGAACGACTACGCCGGCGCTCACCCGACCACCCCGCTCGGTGCCGACATGGCCAAGCTCCGCGGCGCGGCTTACCAGGCCTGCTGGGAACACCAACCCTACTCGCAGGCCCAGCGTCCACGCGGGTCGGACATGCGCATCACCGGCCGCCTGGACTGGGGCCGGCTGGCGCGCATCCACCTGCTCGACGAGCGCCAGTACCGGGATCCGCAGGCCTGCCCGTCGCTGCTGCGCAGCAGTGGCTCGAACACGGTGATGGCGCGCGATTGCGCGGCGCTGAACGACCCCGCACGCAGCTTGCTCGGCCGCGCGCAGGAGCAGTGGCTGGCCGACGGTTGGAGCCTGGACCGGCCCTGGAACCTGCTCGCCCAGCAGACGCTGATGGCACGCACCACGTCGCATGCCGATGGCCGCTACTGGACTGACGGCTGGGACGGCTATCCGGCGACGCGCTCGCGCCTGCTCGGCACCGTGGCCGAGCGCCGCGTGCCCGGCGTGGTCGTGCTCGGCGGTGACGTGCACGCGCACTACGTGGCCGACCTCATGGTCGACTTCGACGATCCTCGAGCGCCGGTGCTGGCCAGCGAGTTCTGTGGCAGCTCGATCAGCAGCCGCGGCCGGGATCAGCAACTGGCGGATGCGGCGCGGCGCTTGAACCCGCACTTGCACTACGGTCGATCCGACCAGCGTGGCGCCATCGTTTTCGACATCGACGCGCGCCAGTTGCAGGCACGGCTGCTGGCCGTGCAGCAGCCGCTGGACCCGGCCAGCCCGGTGCATGAAGCGGCACGCTTCGTCGTCGACGCCAGGCGGCCGGGGCCGCAGCGGGTCTGAGAGACTGAGAGGCTGAGAGGCAATCGATCGCACCCGCGCCGGGGTGGCCAAGGGCGCTGAGCAAGGCGCGGCGCGCAGCCCATGCTGGCCGCCTGGGCAAGCG
>JANOJJ010000258.1:0-3743 GCA_031408155.1 Rubrivivax sp. | reverse complement strand
CCAGCCAGCTGATCAGCGCGACCCAGACCGGCATCGTGAAGCCCAGCACCGCTGCCTGCCCCGACGGGATCAGCACCGCAGCCAGCGCCGAGGCCACGTTCCACAGTGCCAGGTAGACCAGGCTGCCGGCCAGCACCGCCTTCCAGTGCTGGCGCGGGATGGCCAGCGGCTGACCGCGCAGCTGCGCCAGCAGCAACAGCAGCAGCCCGGCGCCGGTCATCGAGATCGAACGGAAGGTCCAGACCGAGATCTCGCGCATCACGACCGGAAACAGCGGCCAGTTGGTGCCCCAGACCAGCGTCAGCAAGGCCAGCAAGGCGATGGCGCGGCGACGCCTGGCGGCCGGGTCGGCTGCGCTGCTCACCGCTGGCGCTCCTGCGCTGCCGAGAACTGCACGCGCAAGCGGCCCAGGCCCTCGTACAAGGCCTGCTTGTTGCCGGCGTCGAGACCGGCGAACAGCTCGACCACCCAGGCCTCGTGTTCGCGCGCCATGCCGTCGAAGGCGCGGCGGCCATCGGGCGTCAGGCCGACGCGGTAGCTGCGGCGGTCATCGGGGTCGTCTTCGCGCTTGACCAGGCCGTCTTTTTCCAGCTCGTCGGTGAGGCCGGTGATGTTGCCGCCGCTGACCATCAGGTAGCGCGACAAGGCGTTCATGCGCAGGCCGTCGGGGTGGCGGTGCAACTGGGCCAGGTAGTCGAAGCGCGGCAGCGAGACACCGAAGCGCTCGCGCAGGCGGCGCCGGATCTCGATCTCGATCTGCGTGCTGCAGGCCAGCAAGCGCAGCCACAGCTTGAGCGACTGATGGTCGGCCTCGGCCACGCGAGCCTCGAGGCCGATGCGCTGGTCGTCGAGCAGCCGGGCGAAGTCCAACGGCGGAGCGTGGGCCCGGCGACGGGCGGTGGGCTTGACCTTCACGCGGCGGGCGGCGCGGGTGCGCTGAGTGAGCGCCGGATTATGCCGCCCGTGAACAATTCAGTTGTCAAGCATCCGGTGCAGCAAGCCGGCTCACTTCAGCGATTCGATCAGGTCGACGTATTCCTGCATCGCCTGCTCACCCGACTTGTCCTTCAGCGTCGCCCAGGCGTCGAATTTGGCCCGGCCCACCATGTCGGTGAAGCCGGGGCGCTTGCCTTGCACGTCGCCTTCGGTGGCCTGCTTGTACAGCGAGTAGAGCTTCAGCAGCGTCAGGTTGTCGGGCTTGTCGGGCAGTTGCTTGCTGTCGGCAACAGCCTTCTCGAAGGCGGCTTTGAGGTCGTCCATGGCAGGGTCTCCGGTGGGTAGAAGTCTGGTCTTGACGCTGGGGATGTTACCCACCATCGTCGACCGCTTTCCCTTTGACTGGAGACGCCCGATGGCCGAGGCCGCAGAACGCATGTCGCGCGTGGATACCGCGTGGCTGCGCATGGACAACGACGTCAACCTGATGATGATCGTCGGTGTCTGGCTGCTCACGCCGAAGGTCGCGCTGGAAGCGGTGCGCAAGCGCGTGACCGACAGGCTGCTGAAGTACGAGCGCTTCCGCCAGCGCGTGCAGCAAGACACCCTGGGCGCGAGCTGGGTCGCCGACGAGCAGTTCGAGCTCGAGCACCACGTCGCGCCGATGCCGCTGCGAGTCGCGCCCGACCAAACCGAGCGCCAGGCGCTGCAGGCGCTGTGCGCTGACCTGGCCACCGAGCCGCTCGACCCGCGCCACCCGCTGTGGCAGTTTCACCTGATCGAAGACTACGAAGGCGGCAGCGCGCTGGTCATGCGCATCCACCACTGCATCGCCGACGGCATCGCGCTCATTTCGGTGATGCAATCGATCACCGACGGCGGCAACGACCCGCCCAAGCGCCGGCGCAAGGAACAGCCGGCCGACGACGACGGCGACTGGCTGTCCGACGCTGTGCTCAAGCCGCTGACCGACCTGGCGACCAAGGCCATCGCCCTGTATGGCGGTGGCCTGGCGCGCTCGCTCGACGTGCTGTCCAACCCACAGCAGTTGGCGGGCACGCTGGAGATGGCACGCACGGCCTACAAGGTGTTGTCAGACGTTGCAGCGATGGCGCTGCTGGCCGACGACTCGCCGACGCTGCTCAAGGGCCGACCGGTCGGCCGCAAGGCCGTGGCCTGGTGCGAACCGATGCCGCTGGACGAGATCAAGACGGTCGGCCGCGGCCTCGGCTGCTCGATCAACGACGTGCTGCTGTCGTGTGCGGCCGGCGCCATCGGCTCGTACCTGCGCGACCAGGGCGACGACCCCACCGGCAAGGAGATCCGCGCCATGGTGCCGGTCAACCTGCGCCCGCTCGAGAATGCCTGGCAGCTGGGCAACCGCTTCGGCCTGGCGCCGTTGACGCTGCCGGTGGGGATTGCCAATCCGATCGAACGGGTGTTCGCGGTGCGCCGGCGAATGGACGAACTCAAGGGCAGTTACCAGCCGCTGCTGGCATTCGCCATCCTGTCGCTGTCGGGGCTGCTGATCAAGCCGGCGCAGGACGCCATCCTCGGCCTGTTCGCCAGCAAGACCACCGCCGTGATGACCAACCTGCCGGGCCCGGCGGTGGCGCTCGAGTTCTGCGGCGCCACGCTGCGGCAGAACCTGTTCTGGGTGCCGGCCTCGGGCGACGTCGGCGTGGGCCTGTAGATCCTGTCGTATGCCGGCGGCGTGCAGTTCGGCCTTATCACCGATCAGCAGCTGTGCCCCGAGCCGCAGCAGATCATCGACCGCTTTGGTGTCGAGTTCGACAAGCTGCTGCTGGCCACGATGATGCTGCCGTGGGCGGGGCAGGACGGCATTTGAGCGCGCCAGGCTTTACCCATCGGTGGTGGGGTTGGCGCACAAAGGGCTCGCCAGCGCGGTGTTGGCGGCAGTAGAGTGATGGCCCCCTATCGCTCAGGAGTCCGATCATGCTCAAGGCGTGCGTACAACAACTGCTGCTGGTGGCCGCCCTGGTCGTCGCAGCGGCACCAGCCGGTGCCCAGTCGGCGGCCGACAAGGCTCGATCCGGCGAGTCGATTGCCGGCAAGGCGGCAGACAACAAGGCCGCGCCGGCCAAGGCCGCGCCGCAGCGCAAGCGCTACGAGTTCACGGCAGCCCAGACGCCGGCCGCGACGGCGGCCGCGCAGTCCACCAGCAAGGCAGCGCCTGCTGAGAGGAGCGAGAAGTCGAACTGTCACCACGGCAGCAGCGACGTCTGACCCCCGTGCGGCCAGGATAGTTGACGCCGGCCAGCGCGCCCTGGCTCGCGCTGCCGGGTGGGGCTGACTGAGGCCGGTGGACCGCGATGTTGCGTGGGCTCGCCGTCCCGATCATCGTGGCGCGCCGGTGCCCGACAGGGCTGCAGCCTCGTCATCGATGCCCTTCTGCAGCGCGCGGTAGAACGCTTCTCGCGCCGCGTTGGCGGCAGGGTCGGTCGCTCCTGCGGCCCAGTTGGCATTGGAGGCGATCACGATCTTGCGCTTGGGGTCGATGAAGATGCCTTGACCGAAGATGCCGCGTGCAGCGAAGCTGCCGTCGGTGTAGGTCCACCACTGGTAGCCATAGCCGCGGCCGGGCTGGCCGATGCCGGTGCGCTCGGTCGTGGCCTCGGCCAGCCAGCCTTCGGGCAGGATGCTCTGCGCATCGGCACGTGCACCGTTCAGGATGAACAGCCCGAAACGAGCGAAGTCCCGTGCTGCGGCCTGGATGCAGCAGCCGCTGATCTCGTGCCCGGAGCGGCTGAGCAGCCAGGTGGCCTGTTGCTCCATGCCGGCCGGCC
>JANOJJ010000664.1:0-14874 GCA_031408155.1 Rubrivivax sp. | reverse complement strand
ATCTCCTGCTGCAGTTCGGTCCGTGGTCGGCCCGGGTTCGGTCCGCGCCTGGTCGAGCGCGGGCACGCCCTCGAGCCTGCGCTAGAGCCAGTACTCCCAGAGCCGCGCCAGCGCTTCCTGCAGCCGCAGATGCCACGGTCGCTTCCGCCATTGCTCGAGTTCGATCTCCTGCGATGCGGATAGGTCGAGTTCGAACATCGCGCCCAGCCGGGCCCCGAATTCCCTGCCCAGCACCACGGCGTTGAGTTCATGGTTGTGCAGGAAGCTGCGCCAGTCGAGGTTGGTCGAGCCCACCGTCGCCCAGACGCCGTCGATCAGCGCGGTCTTCGAATGCAGGATCGCGCCTTGCCGCTCGTGGATCCTTACGCCCGCGCGCAGCAGGCCTTCGTAGTAGCCCCGCCCGGCATGAAAGATCAGCCATGAGTCGGTCTGCCCGGGCAGGATCAGGCGCACGTCCACACCGCGTTCGGCTGCGGCGGACAGGACGGCAAGCAACTGCGGGTCGGGTGCGAAGTAGGCATTCGTCAGGTGCACACTGGTCTGGGCGTGTCCGATCGCCGACAGCAAGGTGACGTAGATCGGGCTGGTCTGCTCCTCGGGCGAGCTGGCGATGATGCGCACCACGTGGTGGCCTGCCGCTTCGGGCGGCGGAAACCAGTTCCGCGCCGCCAGCGGCGGGCCTTGCTGGGCGGCCCAGGTGGCCAGGAAGAGCTTCTGCAGCTCGGCCACCGCCGGGCCGCGCAACTGCAGGTCGGTGTCGCGCCATGGCGGGCTGCCGGCGGGTCGGGCGCCAAAGCCGCTGCCGGCCGAACCGCCCGCATACACGCTGCTCAGGTTGATGCCGCCGAGGAACGCGATGCGGCCGTCGACGATTAGCAGCTTGCGGTGGTCACGCTGGTTCAGCTCCCAGTCCTTGCGCGCCTGCAAGGGGTTGAGCGGGTTGAACTCGAGCACCCGGATGCCGCTGGCCTGCAGGCGCTCGAAGAACGCGGCCGGCGTGCCCAGCGTGCCCACGCTGTCGCGGATCAGGTGGACCTGCACGCCCTCGCGTTGCTTGGCGATCAGAACCTGGGCAAAGCGCTGGCCGACGTCGTCGTCGTCGAGGATGTAGGTCTCGAGGTTGACGTGATCACGCGCCGCCGCGATGGCCTGCAGCATCGCGCGATAGGTGGCCGGCCCGTCCTGCAGCAGCAGGACCTGGTTGCCGGTAGTCAGCGGGCTGCCGACGATGGCCTCTTCGAGCGCCAGATGGCGCTCGAAGAGGTCGGTAGCGCCGCTGCGGCGCTGCAGCGCGTCGAGGACCGCCTTGCTCCGGGCCGCGCTCAGCGGCCCCTGTGCGCCCACGACGGCCACCGCCGCGCGCGGCGAATGCGCCAGGTCGGGCACGCGGACGGGCAACTGGCTGCAGGCCACAACGGCCAGCGGCAGCAGGGCCAGTAGCCACCACCACCAGCGCCTGGCTTTGCTGCGCATCATCGCGGTGGTCTCCTCGGCAGGGGTTGAAACGACGCAGCAGCCTGCGCGCCGCATCGGCCACAGGTCTGTACGTTGCCGCACGCCGGTCCGTCCTGTGCACGGCGGTGCGCCAGCGTACAGACGGCGGGCTGCGCGCCGGGGCCCACTTGGCCCTGGCCACGGGCAGGCCTGGAGGGCCGTTGACGTGGCTGGATTCGAGTTGCACGAAGGCGGCCGCTGCAGCAGCCCGGCGCTGGCTCGGGTCCTGCCTGTAGCCCGGTCTGCGTCGTCGCCACCCGCTGCGGCCGCTGCTGCCTTGCCACACTGGCAGCAGTTGCTGATCCTGATCGAGCAGCACTTGCCGTACACCCGGCGAGCCGTGCCTGCTGGGCGCTTGCTGCAGGCCGCGGGTGAGCCCTTCGCGCTGCTGCATGTGTTGCGTACGGGCGTGGCCAAGATCGTGACCGTGGCCGCCGACGGGCGCGAGCAGTTCGTCGGCGTTCAGTTCAAGGGCGACTGGATCGGACTCGACGCCATCGCGTCGGGGCTGTGCGTCAGCGACGCAGTCGCGCTCGACACCAGCGATGTCTGGAGCCTGCGCTACGCTGCCTTGCTGGAAGCCTGTGCGCGAGTGCCGGCGCTGCTGCACGCCTTCCAGCGGGTGATGAGCGCGCAACTCGCACGCGAACGGTCGTGTCGGCTGGCGGTCGCCACGTTGTGCGCGCAAGCGCGCCTGGCCGACTTCGTCGGCTGCTGGGCGCGGTCGATGCACGAGCGCGGGCTGCGCAGCGACCGCATCCTGCTGACGCTGGATCGTACCGACATCGCGTCCTACCTCGGCCTGTCGCACGAATCGGTCAGCCGTGCCTTCACGCAACTGGAGCGGCGCGCGCTGCTGCACTTCGACGGCCATGCCCGGCGCGAAGTCTCGATCCCGGACATCGACGCGCTCGCCGCCTTCGTTCGCCACACGCTGGGCGACGGCGTCGCCGAGACCGGGCAGCGTCTCAGGTCGCGTGGCGCTTGACCCACGCGACGTAGTGGTCCATCCAGCCCTGCAGGAACGCGCGGCTGGCTGCGCCGATGTTGCCGCTGCTGTCGAACAGACCCTCCTGCACATGCACGAAGGCCTCGGGCTGGGCCAGCGTCGGAACGTCGAGGTAGGCCAGGATATTGCGCAGATGCTGTTGCGCCATCGCACTGCCGACCACGCCCACCGAAGCGCCCAGCAGCCCGGCCGGCTTGCCGGCAAAGACGTTCTTGCCATAGGGCCGCGACGCATGGTCGATGGCGTTCTTGAGCACGCCCGGGATCGACCGGTTGTACTCGGGGGTGACGAACAGCAACCCCTGCGCGGCACTGATCTCGGCGCGCAGGTGCTGCACCGTCTCGGCCGGCTTGTCGTCGTCGTCCTGGTTGTACAGCGGCAGGTCGCCGATGCGCACCTGCTTGAACGTGAAGGTCGATGGCGCGAGCATGGCCATCGCGTCGGCCAGTTTGCGGTTGAAGGAATCGTGCCGAAGGCTGCCGACGAGCACGGCCACGTGGATCTGGGTCATGAAGACTCCGCGAGAGGGTTGACTACGGGGACGCGGCCGGGCCGAAAACACGCGCCTGCCGCGAACCGGCGCGCCGTGCAGAGTACAAGCGCAGCCGGTTGCGGCTCTGTGCGCTGGGCAACCTAGGGCCGGCGGCCCTAGGTCATGCATGGAAGCCACCGGCATCGTCTTGCTCTCGCTGCTGGCGGTGGTGATCAGCGGCTTCCTGGCGCGCGCGACCCGGCTGCCGCTGCCGTTCGTGCAGATGGCGCTGGGGGCGGGCATTGCGCTGGCGGGTCTGCACCCGGTGGTGCTCGACCCGCAGCTGTTCTTCCTGCTCTTCCTGCCGCCGCTGCTGTTCCTGGACGGCTGGCGCATCCCCAACGACCAGTTGGTGCGCGAAGCCGGCTCGATCGCCAGGCTGGCGCTCGGCCTGGTGCTCGTCACGGTGCTGGGCCTGGGCTGGTTCATCCACTGGCTGCTGCCGGCCATGCCGCTGGCGGTGGCCTTTGCCCTGGCGGCGGTGATCTCGCCGACCGATCCGATCGCCGTCACCGCGCTGGCGGCGCACACGCCGGTGCCGCGGCGCCTGATGCATATCCTGCAGGGCGAAGCGCTGCTCAACGATGCCTCGGGCCTGGTCTGCATGCGGCTGGCGGTGGCGGCCGCACTCAGCGGCAGCTTCTCGCTGCCCGCCGCGCTGGCGGGCTTCGTGTGGACGGTTGCCGGCGGGCTGTTGGTCGGGGCTGTTGCCACCTGGGCAGTGGCGCGCACGGCGTCATGGGCGAGCCAACGCTACGGCGACGACGGTGGTGCACCGATCCTGGTCACGCTGCTGCTGCCCTTCGGCGTGTACCTGCTGGCCGAGCGCTTGCACGTGTCGGGCATCCTGGCCGCGGTGGCGGCGGGCATCACGATGAGCCTGACCGAGTTGTGGCACTGGCGTGCCGCCACCCGGCTGCGCCGCACGGCCGTGTGGGACGTGGTGCAGCTGGCGGCCAACGGCAGCATCTTCGTGCTGCTGGGCGAGCAGATCCCTGCGCTGCTGGCCGCAGCACCCGATACCGCGCGCAGCGCCGGGCAATCCAGCGTCTGGGGGTTGCTGGCAGCGGTGCTGGCCATCGTGGCCCTGCTGCTGCTGCTGCGCCTGGGCTGGGTCTGGGCTTCGCTTGCGCTGGCGCGGCTGCGCGCGCAGCGGCGCTCGGGCGCGCAGCCGGCGGTCGGCTGGCGTTTGCCGCTGGCGGCCACGCTGGCCGGTGTGCGCGGTGCCGTCACGTTGGCCGGTGTGTTGACGCTGCCGCTGGTGCTGGACGACGGGCAGCCCTTCCCGTCGCGCGACCTGGCCATCGTGCTGGCCGCCGGTGTCATCGTGCTGACGCTGGCACTGGCCACGGTGGCGCTGCCGCGCACGCTGCGCGGCCTGCAGCTCGGCCCCGAGCCCTCGCACCTGGTGGCCGAGGACAGCGCCCGCGCGGCGGCCGCGCGGGCCGCGCTGCTGGCCATCGACGAAGCGGTGTCGGCCCTGCAGACTGGCGGCGCCGATGCCGGGCACGCTGCCCAGGCCGCGGCGCGCGTGAAGCGTCAGTACCTGCAACGCCTGGCCCGTCACGGCGACGGCCGGTCGGCCGCGCTTCGGCGCAGTGACAACGAAGTCGAGCGCGAGCTGCGGCTGGTCGGCCTGCATGCGGAGCGCGAAGAGATCACTCGCCTGGCACGCGGCGACGACGTCGATGACACGCTGCAGCGGCGCCTGGTGCGCGAGCTCGATCTGCAGGAGACACGGCATCGCAGCTGAGAGGCTGAGAGGACCGGCCGAGACCGATCGCCGCGCGCGCCCGCGCTGCCGCCAGCTCCGTTACAGCGACTGCCGGGACGAAGACACGGCACACCAGTTCGAACTGCGCCGGCTGATCAGGTCGACTACCCCGGCCTGCCGCGCCCAGGGCAGGTCATGCACCAGCACCACCCAGCGGCCTTTGCCGAGCTGGTGCCGGACCGTGCGGTCGAAGGCCTTGAACTGCGGCTGCTGGCCTAGCAGCAGCATGGCAAGGCTGGCTGCGGCGAGGGCGCCGAACAGCGCCGCCGCGCCGATGGCCAGCAGTTCCACTTCGAAGCTGATGAGTTCGTCCTGCCGCAGCAGCGCGGCCGTGAGCAGCGCGGCAACCAGCGCGGTCAGCAGCATGCTCAGGCCGACCCGCCGGATGCTCGCGCCGCCCTGGCCATGGGGCCGCCGGTTCCATTGCCGCGACAGCTGCACGAAGCGCGGCCAGCCGGCATCGGTGGGGCGCAGCAGAACCATCTGATCGGGGCGCACACCATGCGGGCTGGCGAGTTGTTGCACCGTCACCAGGGCCTCCACCTCGCTGGCATGAAAGCTCGCCAGTCCGTCGAGCACATGGTGGACCACGGTCGACGAACCCCAGGCGGAATCGGCCCGGGCCCGTGCCGCAGTGCGCCGCAGCGACGCGCGAAGGACAGCGCTCACGAAGCCGCCGTGGCACGCCGGGCGTGCCTTGGTCCGGTGCCGCAGACTTGTCTGCAGGTGACTGTGTTGTGCATGGTGCAACGTGGTCCAGGTGGCGATGCGGCAGTGTCTGCGCAGCGGCCGCGACGTTCCGTTCGGCAGCACACGCACATGCACACGCACATGCACACGCACATGCCCATGCACACGCACATGCACACGCACACGCGCCGGCGACCCTTCGACCGGATTCGTTGGTGCGCTGGGGCACAGACCGGCGCCGACGCGCATGCACGCTGGGCCCTGCCATGCGCGATCGCCTGGCCGCTTGTTGCGGCTCGTGTATGGGTTGCCGTCTGCGCCCTCGCGCTGGCAGTGACAGCGATGTTCAGCGCAAGCGAGGCGCTGCGGCACGAGTAGCCGCAGGCCCGATGTCCGCGCCAGCGCGGCGCTTTACTTGACGGGGGTCTTGTCCTTGCTGAACCACGAATCACTGGCCTTGCGTTGCCAGGCGGAGAGCTGACGCTCGGCTTCGTCCTTGGCCAGCGCGTAACGCTCCTGGATCTTGCCGAGCATCTGGTCGCGGCGGCCGGCCACGACATCGAAGTCGTCGTCGGTCAGCTTGCCCCATTGCTCCTTGGCGCGGCCGATCACTTGCTTCCAGTTGCCTTCGATGCGATCCCAGTTCATGCAAATCTCCTTGCTGGGCGGGTCGGGTTCGAGCGCCTGCCTTACGGGCGAACGAGGATTTCGTTCTTCACCACCTTCACGCCGTTGACCCGGCGCGTGATGTCCTCGGCGGTGTTCTTCTCGGTCGAGCTCTTCGCGAAGCCCGACAGCATAACGGTGCCGTTGAGCGTTTCGACGCGGATGCTTGCAGCGTCGACCTGCTTGTTGTCGATGAAGCGGGCCTTCACCTGCGTCGTGATGGTGGTGTCGTCGACATAGGCGCCGACGGTCTCCTGGCCGCGCGTGACGGCGCAGCCCGAGGCGATGAGCAGGGCCGCTGCAGCGGCGGTGATGGACAAGGTATTGCGAATGGTGCGAATGGTCATGGTGGTGCTCCGGTGGGTGGGGAAGGGGTGGGTAGCGGGCGTGCGGACACGACCGCCGGGTTTCAGGCGCGGCCAGGCCGCAGGGGAGGTATTCACAGGCGGCCCATCAGCAGCAGCACGATGACGACGAGCAAGATCAGTCCGATTCCGCCGATCGGCCGGTAGCCCCAGGTGCGGCTGTGGTTCCAGGTCGGCATTGCGCCGACCAGCATCAGGACAAGAACGATCAACAGGATGGTACCCAGGCTCATGGTGTGCTCCGTCGAGGGTGGATGGGATCGGACTCAGTTGGGTGCCGATGCCGCCGGCACGACCACGATCACCGCTCCGTCGCTGCCGGTCTTTCCGGTGGCGCCTGTGTTGCCCGTGTTGCCCGTGTTTCCCGTGACGCCGGTACTGCCGGTGGCACCGGTATTGCCAGTGGCGCCGGTTGCGCCGGTCGGTCCGGGCACGGGGGTGGGGACCGGGACTGCGACCACGGTGCGGTCACAGGCGGCAAGACTCACGGTGGCCATCAGGGCCGCGAGCAGGATCGGGTGGTTCATGGTTGAAGTCCTTGTGAAGGGATGAAGCACAGGCTGATGTGCACGCTGCCGACGCGGCGGCGGTGGACAGGGCCGCTTGGGTGTCGATCCCGAGTCTGGGCCGGGACGCGCGCCGGGTCTGTCGGGCAAGGCCGAGCTTCGATGTAGGACGACAGGAAGCGCTGCGGCGTCACCTGGCAACGCGCCGCGCCACCCGGGCCTGCATCAGGCTCCGACAATCGGCGCCGCCGCGGCCGGCAGCGGTCACATCGCCGCTGTCGACAAGCGGAATCAAGGCCGCCAGCGGATTGAGCAGACCGAGCAGAATCGCCGCCGCCAATTTGCGGCCCAGGCGCGATTTGTCGATCGAGACCACGGGCTGCGCCAGGCTGCCGCGAACGCGCAAGGGTGTGCGCAGCGTCAGCGGGCTCAGGTCCTTCGGGCTGACCACGACGCGCAGGTCGAGTGCCTCGCTGGCCAGCGACAGGCTGCCTTCGATCCACACCGTCGAGTCTGCGCTGTCGAGCACCACCACCCGGGTGCGCCAGACACCGCGATCGGCCACCAGGTCGGCCACGGCGCAGGTTACCTGCAAGGCTGCATCGCCTGTGATCATCCGGCCCAGGGTTTCGGCCAGGTCGAGCCCGGCGGCTTCGATCGCCAGGTGCGAGACCGCGCCGCCGTGCAGTTCGGTCCGCGCGTCGCCCTTCAGGCTGGCCAGGATCTCGGCTGTCGAGCGCCCCTGCCCGCGCACGCTGGCGCGGCCGCTCAGGCGCCCTGAGACCCAGGGCGGCGCACCTTGCGCACGGGCCTGGTGGATCCAGTCTTCGAGGCGCAGCCCTTGCCAGCGCAGGTCGGCGTTCCACAAGGCGATGGCGGAGCGCCCGTCCAGGCCCACCTGGCCCGTCAACTGCCCCTGCGCACTGCGTGCGTCGAGCGCACTCAAGCTCAGCACACCGCCGGTCAGCTGCAAATGGCCGCGCAGCGGGCGCAGGGGTTCGAGCCGGGTCGTGTTCAGGTCGACGCTGCCGATGTCGATCAGCACGTTGGCGTCCATCGCGCGCAACGCCGCCAGGTCGAACCGGCGGTCGGGCAGGACCCGGCCCGGGCGGCGGGTCGCGCTGGCGGTCGGCTGCGCAACCACCCCCGCAACCACCGCTGTGGTACCGACGACCGGGCCGAGGTCGCTCAGCGACAGCCGGCTGCCGCCGAGCCGGCCCGACAGCAGGGGACTGCTGCGGCCCGCTTCATAGACGAAGGCGCCGTTCAGGTGGCTGGCCCCGATGGTGGCGTCGTCGACCCGGACATTCCAGGTGCTGCCCTGCTTGACGAGCGCGCCGCGGCTTCGAAAGGCAGCCGTGGTCGGCAGCGTCACCCCGACCGGATCCCCCACCGCCGCCAACGACGGGCCCTGCAGGCTGAAGCGGCCGGCGAGGCCGGCATCGTGCGGCAGGTCGACCACGCTGCCGTTGAACTCGAGCCGTGCACGGCCGACGCTGGCCTTCACGGTCAAGCCTATCGGCGCGGCCGCCAGATCGCCCGCAGCCGGTGTCCACTGGCTGGTCGCACGGAGGTCGATCTGGAGCGGAAACTGGCGTAACGAGCCCGTCGCCTGCAGCTGCCACGCAGCGGGCGCAGCGGCGGCCGGCGTGGGATCGGCAACGCGCGACAGCTGGCCTTGCACCTTGAGCGCCAACGGCAGATCGTGGTAGTGCAGCTGCAGGGTTCCGGTCTGCAGGCTGCCGATCACCGGCAGTGGCAATGGCACTCGCCGCACGGGTGCGGCGTCGGCGGCAAAGGACCAGGACGCCTGTCCGTCGGCGCGCCGCTCCAGGTGCGCGTCGAGCGCGCTCGCGTGCAGGCGGTGGATGCGCAGGCGCTGGCCACGCCGGGCCTGCCACAGGTCGGCCCAGCGCAACTCGAGCTCGACGTCGCGTGCCAGTAGCAGGTGCGGCGCGGCACTCCAGTCGGGTGCAGCGATCTCGACCTGTGCCGCCTGCAGGCGCACGCGTCCGACGAAGCGCACGCTGAAGGTGGGGCCGCCCGCCAACTGCACCCGGCGGCCCAGCCTGTTGGTGAGCAGGTCCTGCAGCGGTGCGGCCAGGAACGGCCAGCCGAAGAATTCGCCGAGGGCAACGCCGGATAACACGGCCAGCAAGGCCAGCGAAGCCACCAAGGCCAGCCGCGAGGCCCACGAAGCAAAGCGCCGACGGGGGCCGACGGCGCTGCCGCCTGGCGCTGTTTGCATGATGCTGGGGCACCTCGGTTGTTGCTTGCGGGCAGGGGCACGGGATGCCGTTGTCGCGGCTGCCCAGGGGCCCCTTGCAGGGAGGTGGTTGTTGCGCTCGCGGCCGGCTCGAGGTGTCGCCTGCGATGGTGTTGCCGCCGAAGTTCAGACGCGCAGCTTGTCCGTCATCACCGTCGGGGTCTGTTCGCTGTCGCACCCTGCGGGGTCGCCGCGGCCGGCACAGCGGGGCTGACGGTCAGGCCGGCCTGCTCGGCGCAGAAAGCCGCCACCGCCGCCAGCACGCCCTCGGTGGCCTGGTGCGCCGCCAGCACGCCGGCGACGGGGTCGTCGCCCGCGGCCGGCACACTGAGGTCGAAGTCGCGCCAGGCGATGGCCTGTCGGGTGCCGCTGTCCAGCAGCACCGCACGCAGGCTCAGGCGAACCTGACTGGGCCGGCTGCTGAAGTCCTGCTGCAGGCGGATCAGCTCGGTCTCCAGCCGCCAGCCGCCGACGGCGGCCGACGGTGCCAGCAGCACCACTCGAAAGGCGGCGCTGCCCTGCAGCGCACGCACCAGCAGCGGGGCCAGCATCTGCGCCGGCGTGTCGACCCACTCGTGGAAGGCGAAGGCCTCCAGCTCCTGCGGCCGGCGCAGATAGACCATGCGCCGGCTGTCGTAGCCCGGTGCAGCGCGCGGCACGGCCACGACCAGCGCCGGTGCGCCCGCAGCGGGTGCACGCGGCATGAGCGCTGCGCTGCCGCCGTCGAGCATGTAGCGCGCGGGCGGCTGCGGCGGCTTGGGCAGCAGGGTGCCGGCGCAGGCGGCCAGCAGGGTCAGGCCGCCGATCGCCAGCAGCCCGGCGACGGCCAGGCGACTGCGCTGGCGGGTCGGCGATTTGCGGTGGAGTTGCTCGCAGCGGTTCATGGTCTGGCGTTTTCTCCAGGGCCGGGACGTGGCGCGGGGCCGCCCACCAGCAGGCTGCTCGGGCTGCCCGCGGTCTGTTCGCTCAAGCGCAGCAACGACGCCGACAGCTGGTTCAGTTCAGCCATCAGGCGCGCCAACTCGGGCAGGGTTTCGGCACCCGCCTGCTGCACGCTGCTGGCGGCTGCAGCGGCGGCCTGGCCAGCCCGGGCGCTGGCCTGGGTGGCGACCTCGGCCATGCGCTCGACGGCCCGGGCGCTGGTGGCAATCCGGTCCAGCGTCGGCGCCATCTGTTCGCCGGCCTGTGCCGCCAGCCGGGCGGTGCGCGCGGCGTCGGTCAGGCCCGCGCTGAAGACCCCGCGCTGCCCGGCCAGCGCACGCGCGAGCAGCGCGCTGTCGGCCAGGGTGGACTTCAACGCGGCCTGGTTGTCGGCGGTGAAAACGGCGTTCAGGTTGTTCGACACCCGGTCGACGTTGCCGAGCACGTTGGTGAGCACGTTTTCCAGCCGCGCGCCGAGCGACATCTTGAACGGGATCATCGGTGCCACCCCGTCGGCGCCGGCCAGCAGCGCCGGCGAGCCGGCACTGCCGCCGCTGAGCTCGACGTAGGCAATGCCGGTCAGGCCTTGCGTCTTCAGCACCGCCAGGCTGTCGCTCTTGATCGGCGTTCCACGCTCGATCAGGAAGTGCAGCCGCACCTGCTGCGGATTCTGCGGATCGATCTCGATGCGGCTGACCTTGCCCACGTCCACGCCCATGTACTTGACCGGCGCGTCGACGTTCAAACCCGCCACCGACTCCTGGATCACTGCCTGGTAGGCGTTCGTCGTCTGCTTGCCGCCCAGCCCGGCGGACAGCCACAGCACGCCGGCCACCAGCGCTGCGCCGAGCACGAGCACGAAGGCGCCGACGAGCGTGTAGTTGACCTTGTCTTCCATCGCTCGGTGCCCCTGTGCTCAGGCCGCGGCCTGGCGTGCGCCGCGCCGGTCGGTGAAATAGGCGCTGACGACGGGATGCGCGTGGCGCGACAACTCGTCCATCGTGCCCAGCGCCAGCACGCGGCCTTCACCCAGCACGGCGACGCGATCGCTGACCTGCCACAGCAGGTCGAGGTCGTGGCTGACGATCACGATGGTCGGGCCGGACAGCGCGTGCATGCTGAGGATCAGCTCGTCGACGCCGGCTGAACTGGCCGGGTCCAGGCCCGAGGTGGGCTCGTCCAGGAACAGCAGTTCCGGGTCGAGCGCGATGGCACGGGCGAGCGCGGCGCGCTTGAGCATGCCGCCGCTCAGTTCGCCGGGCAGCTTCAGGCCGGCGTTGGCCGCCAGCCCGGTCTGCGCCAGTTTCCATTCGGCCAGTTGGTCGATCAGCGCATCATCGAGCAGGCTGTGCTCGCGCAGCGGCAGGCCGACGTTCTGGCGCACGGTGAGGGCGCCGAACAGGCCGCCGCGCTGGAACATCACGCCCCAGCGCCGGCGCAACGCCAGCGCCTGTTCGGGCTCGAGCGCGGCGAGGTCGTCGCCGAACACCAGCACGCGGCCCGAACTCGGCCGCTGCAGCCCGATCATCTCGCGCAGCAGCACCGATTTGCCCGATCCGCTGCCGCCGGCCAGGCCCAGGATCTCGCCCCGGCGCACGTTCAGGTCGAGCGCGTCGTGCACGCTGTGGCTGCCGAAGCGCGTGCAGATCTGCTGCAGCTCGATCGCGAATTCGCCGGCGGGCTGCATCTCACAGGTCCAGCAGGTTGAACGCGATCGAAAACAGCGCGTCGGCCACGATCACGACAAAGATGCCCTGCACCACGCTCAGCGTGGTCTGCCGGCCTACGCTGTCGGCGCTGCCCTGGGTGCGCAAGCCCTGGAAGCAGCCGAGCAGGACGATGATGACGGCGAAGACCATCGACTTGCCGACGCCGATGAGCAGGGCCGACCCCTGCATCACGCGGCCGAAGCGGTCGACGAATTCAACGAAACCGATGTCCAGCAGCGAGCGCGCCATCACCATGCCGCCGAACACGCCGGTGATGTCGGCAAACACCGTCAGCAGCGGCAGCGCCACCACCAGCGCCACGACCTTGGGCAGCACCAGCCGCTGCAGCGGGTCGATGCCGATCGTGCGCAGCGCGTCGATCTCTTCTGACACGACCATGGTGCCGATCTGCGCCGCGTGCGCCGAACCCGACCGCCCGGCGATGATGATCGCGCCGATGAGCGGGGCAAACTCGCGCAGCATGGCGTAGCCGACCAGTTCGACCACGAACACATTGGCGCCGTAGTGGCGCAGTTGGTCGGCCCCCTGGTAGGCCACCACCACGCCGAGCAGGAACGAGGTCAGCCCGATGATGGGCAGCGCGTCGAAGCCACCGATCTGGATTTCGTGCAACAGGGTGCGCCAGTGCCAGCGGCGCGGATGGCGCAGCAGTCCGGCCGCGGCCAACGCCACTTGACCGACAAAGCGCACGAAGTCCAGCGCCTGCGAGGCGCCGGCCGTGGCCTGCCTGCCGACGCGTTGCAGCAGGCCGCGCCGGGGTTCCTGCGGCAAGGCCTGGCCCGCACCCGAGCGCACCTGCTGCATCAGTGCCGACGCGCGCTGCGGCCAGCCCTGCAGCGCGGGTGACGCCGCAGCGTTGGCCAGCCAGCGCTGCAGCATCCAGGCACCGGCGCTGTCGATGGCCGCCAGCCCGGCGCCGTCGAGCACGGTTGGCACGGGGTCGGCGGCAGGCCAGGTTTCGGCGCGCGCCAGCGGGCCCAGGCCCTGCAGCGTCCAGTGACCCTGCAGCACCCAGGCCCCGGCTTCGCCCGGCATCAAGCTGGCGCCAGCGTCGGATTCGGTGCGGTCTGGCGGGGCGGGATCGGGCATGGCGGCGACAGACTGCATGCTTTGCGGGCGCTGGTCTGTCCGCTGGCGCACCATGCACGCATTCGCCGGCAGCGCTCTGCGCCGACGTCGGCAGGGCCCATGGCGAGTTCAGGTCCGCCGGCCGGTGCGGCCGTTGTCGCGGCTGCAGTGGTTGGAGATTCGCGCGCCGGCCTCACAGCAGCGCCGCAGCACAGCAAGCCAAGGCCTGACCCGGCAGCGCTTCAGTGATGCGTCGTCGCCTCGGCGACGTCCTGCACGAAGATGCACGGCATGCTGTTCTCGCGCCCGATCATGGCCCGTGCATAGAGGTAGTTGGTGCGCGAGCGCTCGCTCAACGCGTCAAGGTCGACATGGCCTTGCTGATCGCAGGGAAAGGCGTATCCACGACCTGGCCGGTAGAGCGAAGCGAATCGAATCTCGAACTTGGGCAGGCTGGATTCGAGCGGGGTGTTCATCGTCGGCTCCACAGATCTGAACGGGGTGGTTGCACGGCTCGAGTATCGGCAACCGCCGCGTCGCGCGCTGCAGGCGCAACGCGCAAGACGATGTCGGCCAGCATCCCACGCCGACCGGTTCGGTGTCCTACAGGGCCGAGCGGGTTGCCGATCGCGACCTGCGCGCGTTTGGCGCCGGCTGTAAGGCATGACCTACAGCGGCTGCACGACTCGTCCGATGGTGCGCTGAGCGGCCCACGATCAGCATTGGTCGAGTCGTTCGCAAACCGCGAATGGCACAGGAGTACAGGCCGTGGAAACCATTGATCGCCGCTGGGAACTTGCCGCTACCGGGGCTTCGCGCCCGCCGTTGGGTCGGCCCTTGCCGTGGTGGCGGCAGGCGCTGATTGCACTGCGCCCACCGGTCTGGCCCGCGGTCGTAGCTGCCATGATGATGATCGGCTTGCTGCTGGCGTTTCAGACCGTCGTGGCGCAGGGCGTTGCGCAGGGCCAGTTGCGCCGCAGCGCTACTGCGGCGCAGGCCGATGGCCACTGGCGCTGCCGGCTGATACAAGCCGCGGACGAGCGCGACCATTGCCTGTCGCAGGTGGGTGGCGCCTAAACGGTCCGGTTGCGGCCCGGTTGCGGCCCGGTCGCGGCACGCAGCGCGCCGACGCCTCTATGCCTGCTGTGATCGAGCCGTCGCCTTCGGCGCACGGATGCCCAACCGCTGGGCCTGGGCGCGACGGTCTGCGCTGAGATTGGTCAACGTCACCGTGACGCCGTCACCCGCGCGCACGACACGATGGACGACAGTTTCCTGCACGCCATGGACCTGGTGCGGATGCACGAATACCTGCGCCTCGCCCTGTTCGAGCACGGTCCGATAGCGATCGAGCAGAGCCGTATCGCCGGCCGCGCAGGCGATCACATCGATCAGGCCATTGCCGTTCAGCGCGTGCGGGTTGCCGCACAGCTGGCGGGCCGCGGCTGCGTCGGCGAACTCCCACGCGAAGTCGACCACCTGCCCTTGCTCGCGCAGGGCCCGCAGACGCATCACGACGGACCGCGCGGGCCTGGCGTAAGCGGTGCCGTTGGCGGCGGCCCGCCCTGCTGCGCCGGTGCTGGGGCCTTGCAGTTCAGCAGGGATCGGGTTCGACGGCTGCCGAAGCGGGGCGAGGCCGGGTCCGATCATTTCTTGCCGACCTGCGACTTGGCCGCGGCAACGCAAGCAGTCTTGGCGTCGCCGGCCAGGGCGTCGCACTTCTCGACTGCGACCTTGTAGTCGGCATTGCGCTTGTCGTCGGCAGCATCGGTCCTGGCGGCGCCGATTTGCTGGCCCAACTTGACGTCGGCCAGCAACTTGGTCTCGACCGCCTTGGCTTCCTTGACGCAGAC